>NZ_JBHVAK010000071.1:0-31159 GCF_042667085.1 Nocardia sp. NPDC057353 | reverse complement strand
CACCCGCCCCGTTTCGAGGTGGTTCAGCGACGGAACGCGTCCCGCACGGCCGAGGCCGCGCGCTTCAGGTTGCCGGTCGCCTGGTCCTTGCGCCCCGACGCCTCCAGCCGGCGATTGCCGACCGCGCGTCCGAGCACCTTCTTGGCGCTGCCACGGGCGGCTTCCACCCGGTGGGCAACTCGATCCTCGAGAGCCATGACAGCGGTTAGAAGTAGTGCCTGCGGCCGCCGACCGGGCGGCCGAGCGAGCCGGCGAGCAGCAGCACGGCGCCGACGAGCAGCACCACGATACCGGCGGTGGTCAGCAGCGGGATGCCGAGCAGCCAGCCGACGAGGAGGAGAATCAGACCGAGAACAATCATTTTCCTGTCCTTACTTTTCCTGCGTGGGTGAGGGGTTGAGTGGACGCGAGTCGCAGCGCTCGCGGCCGGTTACTTGCTCGCGGTGGCCGCGCCGGACCGGTTCATGAACCGGTTCCAGCTCCACGAGGGTTTCTGCGCGGGCGCGGACTGCGCCTGCGTGGTGGTGGCGGCGGGCGCCGCCACCGGGACCGAAGGCTGGGTGGCCGCGAGGTCCTTGCGGGCCGCGGCGACCTCCTTGCGGGACTGCCGTAGCTCGCGGCGAGCCAGCATCGCGCGCCTGCTGGCGAACCAGGAGCCGCCGACCACCAGCACGAAGCCGAACATCCCCAGGGCGCCGAGCACGATGCCGTCGAAGAACAGCAGCCCGCTCGACCCGGAGAAGTGGTAGTCGAAGACCGTGAAATCACTGGCCAGGTAATGGTTCTCGCCCGTATTGGCCACGGTCCCGGCGACGCCGACGATCACGGCGGCGACCAGGACGAGCAGCCCGATGAGAATGATCATGACACTTCCTGCTGGTGTCGAGTTTTCCTACAGCCCAGCTATTCCCGGCTTTTCGAGCATCAAACTGCGCTAATTTCACTTCTATGACTTCGTACACAAACAGTTCGTGCCCTAACTATTCGCGCGCTATACTCGCAGCATGACCGCTGTCGACGACCCGCTCCGCCTGGACCGCCAGGTGTGCTTCGCGCTCGCGGTGGCCAACCGCTCGGTGCTCGCGGTGTACCGGCCGCTGCTGGAGCCGCTGGGGCTGACCCATCCGCAGTACCTGGTGATGCTGGCGCTCTGGGGCGAGGCGCCGATGTCGGTGAAGGCGATTGCCGAAGCGCTGCAGCTCGATTCGGCCACGCTCTCGCCGCTGCTCAAGCGGCTGGCGGCCGCGGGGCTGATCAGCAGGGGCCGGGATCCGCGCGACGAGCGCTCCCTGGTGATCGACCTGACCGCCGCGGGCCGCGAGCTGCGCACCCGCGCCGAGCAGATCCCGCCCGCCGTCGTGCGCAGGCTCGGCGTGAGCCTCGCCGACCTCGAAGAGCTGCACGCCGTCCTGACCCGGGTGAACGCCGCCGCGCTCGGCACCACCCGCCCCCGTGAGGAGCACGCATGACCCGCGAACCCCGCCGCCCCGGCCCGATCCGCTGGATCGGCTACGCCTTCGGCCGCCGCCTCCCCGACTCCATGCAGGACTGGGTGCGCCGCGACCTCACCGGCAAGCACGCCGCCGCCAGGCACGTGCTGCGCGGCCTCGTTCCGTTCACCCCCCTTTTCGCCGCCTTCCTCCTCTTCCCCGGCGAACTCTGGCTGCGCGGCGCCATGGTGTTGCTCGCCGTGCTGCTCGCCCTCTTCTATACGGTCGCCTTCATGCCGATGAACCGGGCGCACCGGCTGGCCAAGCACGGTTTGCCGCAGGATCTGCGGAATCCGGAGCAGGCGCGCAGGCGGGATGCCGACCGCGCCAGATACGAAGCCCGCTACGGCAGCTGACGCGCGGAGCGCGAACGCCACGCCAACGACGATCGCCCGCACCCGGAGCGCATGCGCGAGAATCCACCCCGTGCGAACCCAGTTCACCCGCGAGCTCACCGCGCTGACCGACGACCTGACGCAGATGTGCCTGCTCGCCCACGACGCCGCCGAGCGCGTGACGACCGCGCTCGCCGACGCCGACCTCGCCGCCACCTACGAGGTCTTCGCGCTCGACGAGCGGCTCCAGAAGATGTACGCCGCCTGCGAGGCACGCACCGTCGTGCTGCTCGCGCTGCAGGCGCCGGTCGCCCGCGACCTCAGGCACGTGGTGACCGCCATCCAGATCGCCGGTGAGCTCTCCCGGATCGGCAGGCTCACCAGCTGGGTCGCCGACCAGGTCTACGCCGCGCACCCGGGCCACGTCGCCGCGGGCCGGGTCGCCGAGGTGATCGGCGCCATGGGCGGGCTCGCCACCGCGCGCACCGCCGTCGCGGTCGAGGGGGTGGCGGGCGGGCGGCCGGGCACCGGCCACGCCGCCGCCGTCGTCGAGATGGCGCGGCTGCACGCGCGGTTGCGGACCGCGCTGGCGGAGGACTCCGCCGACCGGCCGCTCGACGCCGCCGTCGACCTCGCGCTGCTCGGTCACCACCTGGAGCGCTGCGTCGACCACACCGGCCGGATCGACCGACTGCTCCGCTTCCTGGAGACCGGGGTGCCGCCGACCGCGCAGGAGGAGGAGGCCGACGCGCCGACCGGCTGAGCCGGTTGCCCCGAATTCACCCCCGCTCCACCCGATTTCACGCCGTAAACCGCGGTGTGCGGTAGCTCATATGCGACAATCGCAGGAGTTCACCGCGACACCGAGTACGGTGGCGCGGTTCGTGGTCCGACTCCGGGTTCGGTGGGTATTGTGGTGAATTCGTCTGCTCTCCGGCGCGGTGCGCGCCGGGTGTTTGCTGTTGTCGTTCCGCTGCTGGTGGTGGCCGGGGTGGCGACCGGCTGCACCGCGACCGAGCAGCCAGGCACGCCGGGCCGGGGCCCGGTCTCCTCGGCCGGTGTCGACGGCGCCGACGCCAACGCGCTGCTCGGGCAGTTGAAGGTCGCGCCGGAGGCCCCGATGACCGGGTACGACCGGGACAAGTTCCCGCACTGGGACACCGCCCCCGTCGACCACGGCTTCGGCCCGGAGTTCAGCCAGTACGCGAAGTGCACCACCCGCGACGTCATGATGCTGCGCGACGCCACCGGCCCGGTCACGCTCGACCCCAAGACCTGCAAGCTCGCCATCGGCAAGGACGGCGGGTGGCAGGACCACTACGGCGTCGTCGACCGCAAGACCGGGAAGCTGAAGCCGTACGCCTTCATCACCGATCCTGCCAAGGTGGACGCCGAGCACATCGTGCCGCTCGCCGAGGCGTGGCGCTCCGGCGCGGGCGGGCTCGACCTGGAGACCAGGCGCGCAATCGCCAACGACGCAGGCAATCTCGCGGCCTCCGACCCCACCGCCAACCGCTCCAAGGGCGACCAGGACGTCTCCAGTTACCTGCCGCCCGGCGAGTTCCGCTGCACCTACGTGGTTCACTACCTGCAGATCAAGGTAAAGTACGGCCTCACCGTCGACGGCGCGGAGCAGGCCGCGCTGCGCACCGCGATCGACGATTGCGTCAGCCGAGGAGGGTTCGCATAACCGAGATCGTCGCACTGGAGAGCAGGGCCGCCGTCCTCACCGAGGAGGAGGGGACGGTCTCGGGTGAACTCGACCTCTCGCTCGACGAGGCCGGGCACGGGCTGGTCCGCTACCGCGGGACCGAGAAGTGGTACCGGATCGGGAACCTCGACGCCGAGCCGCCCTGCACCTGGGTCGATCTCGCCGCGCTGGTGAGCGCGGTGCAGGCGTCGCTCGGCGAGCGCGATTTCGCAGGCAACGTGATCCCCTTCGAAGCGCCCGCCGCAGGCCCGGACTATCCGGTCGGCGCACCCTCGTCTCCCGACGGTGGTCCGGATGCGGCCGCAGCGGCGGCCCCGGCCCCCGCCGACGAAGCGGCGCCCGCACCGGACACGAGCGCGGCAGCGCCCGCAGGCGGGGAAGCCGCTCCCGCCGGGGGCGAGACGCAGGCACCGCCCGCGGCGGGTAAGGGCGCGTCTCCGTTCGCCGGAGCGACGGGCAAGGGCTCGGTGACCTCCGACGAGCCAGGGAAACCCGCCGCGGACGAGCAGAACTGACTTCCGGCCGGGGTCCGGGCACTCCGTCCGGCGAAGTGTGCCAAGGTGGGCGCCATGGCGTGGAAACCCTCACAGATCCCGGACCAGACCGGTCGCACCTACGTGATCACCGGAGCCAACGGCGGCATCGGCGCCGAGGCCACGAAGGCGCTGGCCGCCAAGGGCGCCTCGGTGATCATGGCCTGTCGCAGCGCGGACAAGGCGAAGCAGGTCGCCGAGAAGATCGACGGCGACGTCCGGGTGGCGGCGCTCGACCTGGCCGACCTCGCCTCGGTGCGCGGCTTCGCCGAGTCCACCGGCGACTTCGACGTGCTGATCAACAATGCCGGGCTGATGAACATCCCGTTCTCCCGCACCACGGACGGCTTCGAGACCCAGTTCGGCGTGAACCACCTCGGCCACTTCGCGCTCACCACCCTGCTGCTGCCCAAGATCCGGGACCGGGTGGTCACCGTCTCCAGCGTCGCGCACAAGCAGGCGAACAGGCTCGCGGTCGACGACCTGAACTACGAGAACCGCCGCTACCAGCGCGGCGCCGCCTACTCGCAGGCCAAGCTGGCGAACCTGATGTTCGCCCGCGAGCTGCAGCGCAGGCTGGCGGCGAACGGCTCGCCGGTGCGCTCCTACGGCGTGCACCCCGGCGTCTCGGCCACCGAGCTCTTCACCCGCACCGAGACCCCGCTGGACCTGGTGAGCAAGCCGTTCATCCGGCTGGTCGGCCACTCGCCGCGGCACGCGGCGGAGTCGACGCTCTACGCCGCCACCGAGCGGGACGCCGACCCGAACACCTACTGGGGCCCGACCTGGCTGTTCCAGTCCCGCGGCCCGGTCGGCCCGTGCCCGTCCACCCGGCTCTCCCGCAACGCGGAGCTGCAGCGCAGGCTCTGGGAGGAGTCCGAGCGGCTGACCGGGATCACCGCCGCGCTCTGACCGGGAGCTGCCCTACGTCGGCTGTAGTAGAAGCGGGTACCGTGGGGGCGTGCCCGCTTCACCCCCGCCGAACCGTCCGGCGCACAGCCGCCCGGCCCTGATCGCCCTCGTGGTCGTGGCGGCGCTCGCCTGCATGGCGCTCGGCTGGTGGCAGTGGGAGCGGTTCGAGTCGTCGAGCGGCACCGGGCAGAACCTCGGGTACGCGCTGCAGTGGCCGCTCTTCGCCGGGTTCGTGGTCTTCGCGTACTTCCGGTTCGTGCGGCTGGAGCGCGCGGACGAGGAGGACGCCGATGACGTGCCGTCCCGGCAGGCTCCGGCGCGCGAGATCCCGGCGGGCATCCTGCCGGAGCGGCCCGCCGCCGCCAGGGACGACGACCCGGAGCTCGCCGCCTACAACAGCTACCTCGCCGAGCTGAACCGCCCGGCCACCCCCGACAGGAGCGCCGGTTGACCACCAGCGAGAACCCCGCCGAGACCCGTCCCGCGAAGCGGACCGCCGACACCGGAAAGATCGCGGGCGCGCTGCTCCGCTACCGCGTGCTCGCCTGGATCACCGGGCTCTGGCTGCTACTGCTCACCGGGGAGATGATCGCCAAGTACGGGTTCGGGGCCAACCCGCCGAGCTGGATCGCCATGGTCCACGGCTGGGCCTACTTCGTCTACCTGCTGCTCACCGCGGACCTCGCCGTCAAGGTGCGGTGGCCACTGGGCCGCACCATCGGGACGCTGCTCGCGGGCACCGTCCCGCTGCTCTCGTTCTTCGTCGAACACCGCAATGCTGCGCAGGTGAAAAGGGATTTCGGGATCTGATCCCCCTGGCAGGATCAGCGCTGCCGCTGATCGGGAGCGGAGGAAGCCCGCGCTACTCGGCCAGTGCGGCCAGGGCGGGGAGCAGCTGCTGCAGGGCGCGGCCGCGGTGCGAGACGGCGTCCTTCTCGGTGGGGGTGAGCTGGGCGGCGGAGCGCCCGTCGCCCTCCGGGACGAAGAGCGGGTCGTAGCCGAAACCGTACTCGCCCTGCGGCTCCCGGGCGACGCGCCCCGGCCACTCCCCGCGGACCACGGTCTCCGCGCCGTCCGGCGTCACCAGCGCGCAGGTGGAGACGAACCGCGCACCGCGCCGCTCGTCCGGCACGTCCCGCAGCTGCCCGAGCAGCAGCGCGTTGTTGGCGGCGTCGTCCCCGTGCCCGCCGGACCAGCGCGCGGAGAGCACACCGGGCATCCCGTTCAGCGCATCCACCTCGATGCCGGAATCGTCGGCGACGCACGGCAAGCCGGTAGCAGCGGCGCCGTCCCGCGCCTTGGCCAGCGCGTTCTCCTCGAAGGTCGCGCCGGTCTCCGGCGCCTCCCGGTACTCGGGCACGTCGGCGAGCCCGACGATCTCGACCCCGGCGACCCCGGCCTCGTCCAAAATCCGGCGCAGCTCGGTCAGCTTCTTGGCATTGCGGCTGGCGAGCAGCACCCTGCGGGCCACAGCTACCTCCGCTTCCCGGTCTCGGCGCGGGTGGGCAGCGTGCCGGGGTAGGGCTTGGCCAGCGCCTCCTTCTGCACCACGAACAGCTGCTCGCAGCCTGCCAGCGCGGAGTCGAGCAGCTTGTCCAGGGTGGAGCGCGGGAAGGTGGCGCCCTCGCCGGTGCCCTGGATCTCGACCAGGGTGCCGGTGTCGGTGGCGACCACGTTCATGTCCACCTCGGCGCGCGAATCCTCCTCGTACGGCAGGTCCAGCCGGACCCGGCCGTCCACCACGCCGACGCTCACCGCGGCGATGCCGCAGGAGATGGGCTGCGGGTCGGCGAGCGCGCCCGCCGCGCCGAGGTAGGTCACCGCGTCGGCCAGCGCGACGTAGGCACCGGTGATCGCGGCGGTGCGGGTGCCGCCGTCGGCCTGCAGCACGTCGCAGTCGACGGCGATGGTGTTCTCCCCGATCGCGGCGAGGTCGATGCAGGCGCGCAGCGAGCGCCCGACCAGCCTGCTGATCTCCTGGGTGCGGCCGCCGACCCGGCCCTTGACCGACTCCCGGCCGCTGCGGGTGTGCGTGGCCGCGGGCAGCATGGCGTACTCCGCGGTGAGCCAGCCGAGGCCGCTGTCCCGGCGCCAGCCCGGCACCCCCTCGGTGACGCTCGCGGTGCACAGCACCCGGGTCTGGCCGAACTCGACCAGCACCGATCCCGCTGGATGCGTGGTGAATCCGCGGGTGATCCTGACCTCGCGGAGCTCGTCGTCCGCCCTGCCGTCCACTCGTCTCGACACGGGGGCCAGCCTAACCGCACCCGGCGCGGCGCCGGGCGGCGGTGCTACAGATCGAAGGTCTCCCCCGGCGCCACCGCGTGCACCGGACCGCTGAACTGCGACTTCGCCTCGGCGATCACGTCCTCCCGCGAGGTCCACGGCGGAATGTGCGTGAGCAGCAGCTCCTTCACCCCGGCGCGGGCCGCGATCAGCCCGGCCTCGTGGCCGGAGAGGTGGATGCCGGGCGGCCGGTTCGCCGGGTCGTGCGTCCAGGATGCCTCGGACATCAGCACGTCGGCGCCTTCGGCCAACTCGAAGACCGCGTCGCAGACCGCGGTGTCGCCGGTGTAGACGAAGACCCGGCCCTCCGCGGTGGTGATCCGCAGCCCGTAGGACTCCGGCGGGTGGTACATCCGGCGCGCCGAAATCGTGTGCCCAGGCCCGAACTCGACGGCCTCACCCTCCTGCCAGGCGCGCAGGTCGATGACGTCGGACCAGTCGTCGGTCTCGCCGCCGACCTCGGCCGAGGCATTGCCGATCCGCAGCGCGGAGTCCGACGGCCCGCGCACGATGGCGCGGCCGACCGGCGGCGTCGGGTGGTAGCGGCGCCAGACCAGCAGGCCGGGCAGGTCGAGGCAGTGGTCGGCGTGCAGGTGCGTCAGGAAGATGTCGACCGCACCGGGATCGGCGTACTTCTGCAGCGCGCCGAGCACGCCGGGACCGAAATCGATGACCGTCGGCGTCATGTCCGGGCCGGTCAGCAGATACCCCGACGCTGGGGAGTCCGGGCCGGACACGCTGCCCGAGCACCCGAGGACGGTAAGGCGCATGCCCACATGCTGCCACGACGATTCACCGGTCACGAAGGGATCCCCCAAATTCTCACGGGCGTGCGACGTGGTCACCGGGGGTGTGCCAGGGGCCGGGGTTCCGGCCCGCGTCGGCGACGACGTTCGTCTCCGGAGAGTACCCAGCCCGCGACCAGGCCACCCACGGCCCCGAACAGGTGGCCCTGCCAGGAGATCATCGGCTGGCCGGGCAGCACGCCCCAGAGCAGCGAGCCGTAGATCGCGAAGACCACCAGCCCGACCACGATCTGGGTGGGGTTGCGGGCGAACCAGCCGCGCGAGATGAGGAAGGTGAGCCAGCCGAAGACCAGCGACGAGGCGCCGACGTGCACCGTGCCGACGCCACCGGCGAGCCAGGTGCCGACGCCCGCGATCAGCCAGATCAAGGCGGTCGCGGCCAATCCGCGGCCGATGCCGGAGAGCAGGGTGAGGAAGCCGAGGATCAGCACGGGCAGGGTGTTGCCCATCAGGTGGTCCCAGGTGTCGTGCAGCACCGGCGCCCACAGCACGCCCCAGAGCCCGTCGGGGTCGCGCGGCCGGATGCCCTCGCTCTGCAGGTCGACGCCCTGCAGGCTGTCCACGCCCTCGATGCCGTACAGCAGCGCGACGAAGCCGAGCATCAGCGCGGCCGCCTGGGCCCACAGCTTCCCGATCATCGCCGCGGCGCGGGAGCGGACCGGTGGGTTGTTCGGCGGATATCCCGAACCAGGACCGACGACCATGGAACCTCCTGCGCTAGCCCGTGGCATCGAGCGTACCGGGGCTCAGGCCCAGAGCTGCCCCTCCAGCCGTTCTTCGGCCTCCTCCAGCGTGCCGTCGTAGGCCCCGGTGGAGAGGTACTTCCAGCCGCCGTCGCAGACCACGAAGGCGATGTCCGCGCGCTTGCCCGCCTTCTGCACCTTGCGCGCGACGCCGAGCGCCGCGTGCAGGATGGCCCCGGTGGAGATGCCGGCGAAGATGCCCTCCTCCAGCACCAGCTCCCTGGTCCGCCGCACCGCGTCGAAGGGGCCGACGGAGAACCGGCTGGTGAGCACGGTCTCGTCGTACAGCTCGGGGATGAACCCCTCGTCGATGTTGCGCAGCCCGTAGACCAGCTCGCCGTACCGCGGCTCGGCCGCGACGATCTCGATGCCCGGCACGTGCTCGCGCAGGTAGCGCCCGGTGCCCATGAGCGTGCCGGTGGTGCCGAGCCCGGCCACGAAGTGCGTGATCTCGGGCAGGTCGGCCAGGATCTCCGGGCCGGTGGTCTCGTAGTGCGCGAGCGCGTTGGCCGGGTTGCCGTACTGGTAGAGCATGACCCAGTCCGGGTTGGCCGCGGCGATCTCCTTGGCCTTGGCCACCGCCTGGTTGGAGCCGCCCGCCGCGGGCGAGCCGATGATCTCGGCGCCGAACATGGTGAGCAGCTGCCTGCGCTCCACCGAGGTGTTCTCCGGCATGACGCAGACCAGCCGGTACCCCTTCAGCTTCGCCGCCATGGCCAGCGAGATGCCGGTGTTGCCGCTGGTCGGCTCCAGGATGGTGCAGCCGGGGGTGAGCCTGCCGTCCGCCTCGGCCTGCTCGATCATGCGCAGCGCCGGGCGGTCCTTGATCGAGCCGGTC
Source organism: Nocardia sp. NPDC057353 (assembly GCF_042667085.1). Lineage (NCBI taxonomy): Bacteria > Bacillati > Actinomycetota > Actinomycetes > Mycobacteriales > Nocardiaceae > Nocardia > Nocardia sp. NPDC057353. Next base: position 21,505 of record NZ_JBHVAK010000071.1, on the reverse strand, counting down.
GGGTTGCGGTCCTCCAGCTTCGCCCACAGCCGCACCGGCTGCTCGCCCTCCCACTGCGGCGAGAGGGTGCGGAGCCCGACCAGCGGGGTGTCGCCGAGCGTCGCGATCAGCGATTCGTACCGTGCCACCGGATCAGCGCGCGCCGCCGGCCACGGCCGGGAGGATCGTCACGCTGCCGCCCGCAGGCACCTCGGCCTCGAGCCCGCCCGCGAAGCGCACGTCCTCGTCGTCGACGTAGATGTTGACGTAGCGGTTCAGCTTGCCGTCGGTGAGCAGCCGCTCGGACAGCCCCGGGTGGTTCGCCTCCAGGTCCGCGATGAGCGCGGCGAGCGTGGCGCCCTCGGCCTGCACGCGCTTCTCACCGCCGGTGAGGTTGCGCAGGATGGTCGGGATGGACACGGTGACCGGCATGGGTTCTCCTCGGGTTGAACGGGTTCAGTAGCGGTCGACGACCCGCACCGGCTCCTCGGTGACCTCGCCGTCGATGATGCGGTAGCTGCGCAGCTCGTGCTGCTCCGGATCGCGGGTGGAGATCAGCACGTAGTGCGCGTTCGGCTCGGCGGCGTAGGAGATGTCGGTGCGGCTCGGGTACGCCTCGGTGGCGGTGTGCGAGTGGTAGATGACCACCGGCTCCTCGTCGGCGTCGTCCATGGCCCGCCAGACCTTCAGCTGCTCGCCGGAGTCGAACCGGTAGAAGGTGGGCGAACGCTCGGCGTTGACCATGGCGACGAAGCGCTCCGGGCGGTCCGAGCCCTCCGGCCCGGCCAGCACCCCGCACGCCTCGTCCGGGTGGTCGGCGCGGGCGTGCGCCACCATCGCCTCGACGAGGTCGGCCCTGATCACCAGCACGACGACAACCCTTCCCGCGACAACGCACTCGACAACGAGCCAGCTTATTCGGCTATTCCCGGCCCGACCCGGCCACCCCGATCAGCCGCCGAAGAGCTCGCCGTACGAGGGGATTCCGGCGATCGGACGGGCCGAGACGACCGCGTCGACGATGGCCCGCTCCACGCAGACCGCGGCGGCGGTGCAGATCGCGTCGAGCAGCCCGAGGTCCGGCGGGAAGGCGGGCGGCGGCAGCGGGCCGGGCGGCGGCGCGGCGGTGCCGGTGGCGAGCGCGAAGAAGGTGTCACCGTCCAGCGGCGAGTGCGCCGGGCGGACCGCCCTGGCCAGGCCGTCGTGCGCGGTCATCGCGACCCGGCGGCAGCCCGCCTTGTCCAGCGCGGCGTCGGTGGCGACCACGCCGATGGTGGTGTTGAGCGCGGTGCCCTTCACCGGCAGCGCATTGGCCGCGGCGAGCTGTTCGGGGGTCGGGGTGCGCAGCCCGAGCGCAGCGGCGCCGTCGGTGCCCGCGCCCCACAGCAGCCCGGTGCGCGGGTCGAAGACCGACCCCACCGGGTTCGCCACCACCAGCGTCGCCACCGTGACACCGATGTCGAGCAGCACCGACGCGGTGCCGACGCCGCCCTTGAGCGCGCCCGCGCGCGCCCCGACCCCGGCGCCGACGCTGCCGCGCTCGAACTCCCGGCTCGCGGCTCGAGCGGCGCGGTAACCGAATTCGGCGGTCGGGCGGATGCCCCAGTCGCCGACCGGCAGGTCGAAGATGACCGCGGCCGGCACGATCGGCACCACCCTGGTCGGGTCGAGCGGGTCCAGCGGGATGCCGTCGCCCGCCTCCTCGCAGAACCGCATCACGCCGTCGGCGGCGGCCAGCCCGTAGGCGCTGCCGCCGCTGAGCAGCACGGCATCGACCCGGCGGACCGAGTTGGCCGGGTCGAGCAGGTCGGTCTCCCTGGTGCCTGGCCCGCCGCCGCGGACGTCGACCGCGGCCACCGCGCCGCCGGGTACCCGGACCACCGTGCAGCCGGTGGCGGCGCCGGAGCCGAGCGTGGCATGCGGGTCGAGTTCGTGGTGGTGCCCGACGAGCACCCCCGGCACGTCGGTGAGCCCGGTCACGGCGCGAGCGCCGACAGCAGCGAGTCCTGCATCCAGGTGAGCCAGTGGTAGACGTCGAGGTGCGGGGCGCGCGGGTCGCCCGGCTCCAGCTCCTCGGGGGTGTCGGCGTCGATCTCCAGCACCGTGCCGAGCGCCAGCCGGACGTCGTTGAGCGCGGTCAGCCAGGCATCGGCCTGCTCCGGCGAGAGCGTCACCTTGCCGCCGTCGGCGGGCACCGTGCGCAGCACCACCGCGCCCGCCGCGACCTTGGCCTCGATGATGTCGGGCTCGTGCAGGCTGCGCAGCGCGCTGTTCAGCCCGGCGCGGTCGGCGTCGGGCGAGCTCGGCTCGTTGCGGTGGAAGTCGGGCAGCAGCCGGAGCAGCTGCGGGTCGGTGGGCGGCGCCGAGTTACCGGTCCGCATCCCGGTGAGCGCGGCGAGTTCGTCGTCAGGGCCGGAGTTCGCGCGCTCGGTGAGCAGCCCGCACACCGCCCCCACCAGCGAGCGCAGGACCGCGGCCTCCCTGCCGTCCATCTCGGAACGCAGTTTCAGGCCGCCCAGCGAATTCTTCCGGCTCCACTTACGCACGATGCCTACGGTAGCCGCAGTCACTCGTCGCGCTGCATGGTCGCCCACAGCCCGGCGGCGTGCAGCCGCTGGACGTCGTGCTCCATCTTGTCCCTCGGGCCGGAGGTCACCACGGCCTTGCCCTCGTTGTGCACCTGCAGCATGAGCTCGGTCGCCTTGGCTTTGCTGTAGCCGAAGAGCTTCTGGAAGATGTAGGTGACGTAGTGCATGAGGTTCACCGGGTCGTCCCACACCACGGTGACCCAGGGCCGGTCGACGGCCTCCAGGATCTCGCTGTGCTCGATGGCTTCGGGCGTCGCCGACGGTGTCGCGTGCGCGACGACGGCAACGGCCGCCGCGAGATCGCCTGCATCGACTCGGTCGAACTGGGCCATGCGTCCAGGGTACGACGGCAGGCGGAGAACACAACCATCCGCGGTGTCCGAATCACGGCCTTTCCGGGCCCGCGGCCGCCGTTCCGGCCCGATCCGGCGCCCGCGGGCCTATCATGCTCCCCGATCCGCGGCCGCCCGCTGTCTAGAGTGGCCACGTGGAGACCATCGACGGGCGGGCGAGCACCGCGCTGCTGACCGACCAGTACGAGCTGACCATGCTCGCCGCCGCGCTCGCCGACGGCTCGGCGCACCGGCGCTGCACCTTCGAGGTATTCGCCAGGAGATTGCCGAACGGCAGGCGGTACGGCGTGGTCGCGGGTACCGGGCGGATGCTGGAGGCGCTCACCCGGTTCCGCTTCGGCCAGGACGAGCTCGAGGTCGCGGCCCGCTTCCTGGACGCGCGGACGCTGGAGTGGTTGCGCGAGTACCGCTTCGGCGGCGATATCGACGGCTACGCCGAGGGCGAGCTGTACTTCCCGAACTCCCCGGTGCTCTCCGTGCGCGGCAGCTTCGCCGAGTGCGTGATCCTGGAGACGCTGATCCTCTCCATCTACAACCACGACTGCGCCATCGCCTCCGCCGCCGCCCGCATGGTGAGCGCGGCGGCCGGGCGCCGGATGATCGAGATGGGCTCGCGCCGCACCCACGAGCTCGCCGCCCCGGCCAGTTCGCGCGCCGCCTACCTGGCCGGGTTCGACGCCACCTCCAATCTGGAGGCGGTCCGGCGCTACGGCGTCCCCGGCGCAGGCACCAGCGCGCACGCCTTCACCCTGCTGCACAGCGGCAGCGACGGCGCGCACGAGGCGGAGGCGTTCCGCAGCCAGGTGGCCGCGCTCGGCGTCGGCACGACGCTGCTGGTCGACACCTTCGACATCACCCAGGGCGTCGCCACCGCCGTCGAGGTGGCGGGCCCCGAGCTGGGCGGCGTCCGGATCGACTCCGGCGACCTCGGGGTGCTGGCCGGGCAGGTGCGCGCCCAGCTGGACGGCCTCGGCGCCACCCGGACCAGGATCGTGGTCTCCGGCGACCTGGACGAGTACGCCATCGCCGCGCTGCGCGCCGAGCCGGTCGACGTCTACGGCGTCGGCACGTCGCTGGTCGTCGGCTCCGGCGCGCCCACCGCGGGCATGGTCTACAAACTGGTCGAGGTGGACGGGGTTCCGGTCGCCAAGCGGAGCAGCCACAAGGAGTCGCGCGGGGGGACCAAGGGTGCCGTCCGGCTGGCCAGGGCCAGCGGCACCATCGTCGAGGAGGTCGTCTTCCCCGCCGGTTCCACACCCGCGACCGGCGAGTTCACCGCGCGCGAGCTGCACGTGCCGCTGGTGCGCGGCGGCGAGGTCACGCCGGAGCAGCCGAGCCTGGCCGAGAGCCGGGACCTGGTGGCGCGCGGGCTGGTCAGCCTGCCGTGGGAGGGGCTCAAGCTCTCCGCGGGCGAACCGGCGGTGCCGACCACCTTCGCGGCAGAATAGAACCATGACGCGTGCGTTGATCGTGGTGGATGTGCAGAACGATTTCTGCGAGGGCGGGTCGCTCGCGGTGACCGGTGGGGCCGCGGTGGCCGGGCGGATCAGCGATTACCTACTGAACGCGGAGTACGCGGCGGTGGTGGCGACGCGGGATCACCACATCGATCCCGGTGACCACTTCTCCGAGACTCCGGACTACGTGGACAGCTGGCCGCCGCACTGCCGGGTCGGTACCCCCGGCGCCGACTTCCACCCGAACTTCAGCACCGACGCCGTGGACGAGGTCTTCAGCAAGGGCGAGTACGCCGCCGCCTACTCCGGTTTCGAGGGCGCGGCCGAGGACGGCTCCTCGCTGGCGGAGTGGCTGCGGGCGCGCGACATCGACGCCGTCGACGTGGTCGGCATCGCCACCGACCACTGCGTCCGCGCGACCGCGCTGGACGCCCGCGAAGCCGGGTTCGAAACGCGAGTGCTGCTCGCGCTCACCGCCGGGGTCGCGCCGGAGACCACCACCGCCGCCATGGAGCGCATGCGCGCCGCAGGCGTCCAGTTCGACGGCGAACTGGGCCACTGACGCCGTAGGGCGAGCGTCGGCAGGACGCCCGCCCTCGAGCAGCCGCCCGCAGCGCGCGCCGCGTCGGCCGCACCGCGGCACCGCCGCATCCTTACGCGGCACCGCCGCAGCCTCGCGGCACCGCGCCTGCGCCGAGCGTGTCGGCGCACCGCAGTAGGCTGCTGCGCGTGCCCGAACTGCCGCCGGTCCCGGAACTCCTCTCCACCGCCGTCCGCGCGCTCGGCGGCACCGAGCGGACCGGGCAGGTCACCATGGCCTCGGCGGTCGCGCACGCCATCGACACCGGCGAGCACCTCGCGGTCCAGGCGGGCACCGGCACCGGAAAGTCGCTGGCCTACCTGGTGCCCGGCCTGCGGCACGCGGTCCGCACCGGCCGCACCGTCGTGGTCTCCACCGCCACCATCGCGCTGCAGCGCCAGCTGGTCGACCGCGACCTGCCGCGCCTCGCCGACGCGCTGGGGAAGCCGCTCGGCCGCACCGCCCGCTTCGCGATCCTCAAGGGCCGCAACAACTACCTGTGCCTGAACAAGATGAACAGCGCCGTCCCGGAGGAGCCCGGCGACGCCGAGCTCTTCGACGCCTTCGCCATCTCCCGGCTCGGCCGCGAGGTGCAGCGCCTCACCACCTGGTCGTCGGAGACCGAGACCGGTGACCGGGACGAGCTCGCCCCCGGCGTGAGCGACCGCGCCTGGCGGCAGGTCAGCGTCTCCTCCCGGGAGTGCCTCGGCAAGTCCCGCTGCCCCTTCGGCCAGGACTGCTTCGCCGAGAAGGCGCGCGCCGAGTCCGCGCAGTCCGACGTGGTCGTCACCAACCACGCGCTGCTCGCCATCGACGCCATCAGCGGCATCCAGATCCTGCCCGAGCACGATGTGGTGATCATCGACGAGGCGCACGAGCTCGTCGACCGGGTCACCGGCGTCGCCACCGCCGAGCTGGCCCCCGCCACCGTCACCGCCGCCGCCAAGCGCTGCGCCAAGCTCGTCGACGAGCGGGAGCTGGACCGGCTGGAGGAGGCGGGCGAGGCCTGGCACGAGGTGCTGGACGAGCTGCCCGCCGCCCGCTGGGAGCGGCTGCCGGAGAGCGCGGCCCCGGTCCTCGCGCTGATCCGGGACGCCGCCTGGAATGTGCGCACCGCGCTCTCCCCGCCCGGCGGCACCACGCAGCAGGGCAGCGACCCGGAGGCCGCCGCCGCGCGCAACCAGGCGCTGGTCGCGGTCGAGGAGGTGCACGACAGCGCGGTGCGCGCGCTCTCCGCCTTCGACGAGCCCGACCCGGCCGCCCGCAAGGACGTCATCTGGCTCTCCGCCGACGAGATCCGCGGGACCGCGCGGCGCACGCTGCGGATGGCGCCGCTCGCCGTCGGCGGGCTGCTGCGCAGCAGGCTCTTCGGGGCCTCCACCGTCATCCTCACCTCGGCGACGCTGCAGATCGGCGGCTCCTTCGACGGCCTCGCGATCACCTGGGGGCTGCCCGCCCAGTCCGCCAACCGGCCGGACACCGGCACCGCGAACGGCGCGCAGGCCCCGGCCGACGCCGAGACCGTGCGCTGGTCGTCGCTGGACGTCGGCTCGCCGTTCGACCACGCCCGCTCCGGCATCCTCTACGTCGCCAAGCACCTGCCTCCGCCCGGCCGGGACGGCATGCCCCCCGCCGTGCTGGACGAGATCGAGCGGCTCATCCGCGCCGCGGGCGGCCGCACGCTCGGCCTCTTCTCCTCCATGCGCGCGGCCCGCGCCGCCACCGAGGCCATGCGCGAGCGGCTCGACACCCCCGTGCTGTGCCAGGGCGACGACGCCACCGGTGCGCTGGTCAAGGCCTTCGCCGAGGACGCCGCGACCTCGCTCTTCGGCACGCTCTCGCTCTGGCAGGGCGTCGACGTGCCAGGCCCCTCGCTGAGCCTGGTCCTGCTGGACCGCATCCCCTTCCCCCGCCCGGACGACCCGCTGCTCACCGCGCGGCAGCGGGCGGTCGAGTCGCGCGGCGGCAACGGCTTCATGACCGTCGCCGCGAACCACGCCGCCCTGCTGCTCGCCCAGGGCACCGGCCGCCTGCTGCGCAGCGTCGACGACCGCGGCGTCATCGCCATCCTGGACTCCAGGATTGCCACGGCCCGCTACGGCGGCTACCTCCGGGCCTCGCTGCCGCCCTACTGGGAGACGGCCGACCCGGAGGTGGTGGCCAAGGCGCTGGGCAGGCTCACCGCCTCCTGACTACTCGGCCAGGAAGAAGAAGTAGCCGAGGAAGACCAGCATCAGCACCCACATGACCGGGTGCACGTCCCGGATCCGGCCGCGCGCCACCATGACGATCGGGTAGAAGAGCATGCCCATGGCGAGGCCGTTGGCGATCGAGTAGCTCATCGGCATCAGCGCGATCGTGAGGAACGCCGGGATGGCGTACTCCAGGTTCCCCCACTCGATCTCGCCGAGCGAGCGCGCCATCAGCACGCCGACCACGATCAGCGCGGGCGCCGTGACCTCCCCGGCCGAGGCCACCACCGCGAAGATCGGGTAGCAGAACATGGCGAGCAGGAACCAGCCCGCCGTGGTCACCGCGGTCAGCCCGGTCCGGCCGCCCGCGGAGACGCCCGCGGTGGACTCCACGTACGCCGTCGTGGTCGAGGTGCCGATGACGGCGCCCGCCGCGGTGCCGACCGAATCGGCGGCGAAGGCGCTGGCCGCGCGCGGCAGCCTGCCCCGCTCGTCCAGCAGCCCGGCCTGCTTGGCCACGCCGATCAGGGTGCCGGAGGCGTCGAAGAAGTCGACGAAGAGCATGGTCAGCACCACGACGATCATCTGCTGGGTGAAGGCGTCCGGCAGGTGCGTGATCGCCTGGCCGAAGGTCTGGTCCAGGCCGCGGGGCAGCGCCGCGACGCCCTTCGGCAGCTCCACCAGGCCGGTGACCATGCCGAGCACCGTGGTCGAGACGATGCCGATGAGCACCGCACCGTGTTTGCCGAGCACCAGGAAGACCACGGTCACGACCAACCCGAAGAGCGCGAGCAGGGCCGGGCCCGCGGTCAGGTCGCCGAGCTTGACGAAGGTGGCCTCGCTGGCGACGACGAAGCCCGCGTTCTTCAGCCCGATGAAGGCGATGAACAGCCCGATCCCCGCGCCGACCGCGAGCTTCAGCTGCATCGGGATGGAGTCCAGGATGCGCTCGCGGACCTTGGTCACCGCGAGCACGAAGAAGATGATGCCGGAGAGCAGGGTGCCGGAGAGCGCGGTCTGCCACGGGATGCCCATGCTCTGCACCACCGTGAAGGCGAAGAACGCGTTCAGCCCCATGCCGGGGGCGAGCGCGATCGGGTACCGCGCCCACAACCCCATGACCAGGGTGCCGAAGACGGCGGCGACCGCCGTGGCGGTGAAGACCGCCTGGGTCGGGATGCCGAGCGGGCCGAGCGGGCCCTCGTCGCCGAGGATCGACGGGTTCACCGCCAGGATGTAGGACATGGCGAGGAAGGTGACGGTGCCCGCCATGATCTCGCGCCGGTAGGTGGAGCCGAGCGCCGTGACCTGGAAGTAGGAGTCGAGCCACCCCCTCGGAGCCGCGGGTGCGGGGGCCGCGGGCGGCGGCGCGGGTTCGTCGCCGGTCCAGCCGAGGCCCGGTTCCGCCGCCTCCGGACCGGCCCCGGCAGGACCCGGGTCCCCCGGAACCCCCGGCTCCGGATCGTGCCGATTCTCGGAATCGCTACCCATGGGACTCTCCGTCCTCGTGACATCAGCTCCTGCGTTTGTACCCCGCGATCACGCGTTCGGCGCGGTGACCAACCCCAGCTCGCCGTCGGCGGCGAGCAACTCGTGGTGCGGCAGCACCCGCACCGTGTACCCGACCGCGCCGGAGAGCGGCACCGGCGTCTCCACCGTGAACAGCTCGACCCCGCCGTCGGCCCCGGCGTGCGCCATCGGCACCGCAGTGACGTCGGTGAGCTCGTCGGCGGCCGAGACCCGCCCGAACACCGCCTGCACCGCGACGTCCCCGACCCCGAGCCCGGCCAGGTCGACCCGCGCGGTGAGCGAGAGCGGCGCCCCGATCACCGGCGTGTCCGGCAGCCCGGCGCTGTCCACCTGCACCACCTTCACCCCGGGCCACGCCTGCTCGACCCGCCGCCGGTACTCGGCGAGCGCCCGCGCCCCGGCGAACCCGTCCGCCGCGACCCGCCCGAACGAGTCCGCGGCGGGGCCGTAGTAGTTCACCGCGTAGTCCCTGACCATCCGCGAGGCCAGCACCTTCGGCCCGAGCGTCTGCAGCGTGTGGCGCACCATCTCGACCCAGCGCGCGGGCACCCCCGCACCGTCCCGGTCGTAGAAGCGCGGCGCGACCGTCCGCTCGAAGAGGTCGTAGAGCGCGGCCGCCTCCAGGTCGTCCCGGCGCTGCTCGTCGGCGACGCCGTCCGCGCTCGGGATGGCCCAGCCGTTCTCGCCGTCGTACATCTCGTCCCACCACCCGTCCCGGATGGAGAGGTTGAGCCCGCCGTTCAGCGCCGACTTCATCCCCGAGGTCCCGCACGCCTCCAGCGGCCGCAGCGGATTGTTCAGCCAGACGTCGCAGCCCCAGTACAGGTGCCGCGCCATCGACATGTCGTAGTCCGGCAGGAAGACGATCCGGTGCCTGACCTCCGCGTCGTCGGCGAACCGCACCACCTGCTGGATCAGCGCCTTTCCGCCGTCGTCGGCGGGGTGGCTCTTGCCCGCCACCACCAGCTGCACCGGCCGCTCCGGGTCGAGCAGCAGCGACCGCAGCCGCTCCGGGTCGCGCAGCATGAGGGTGAGCCGCTTGTAGGTCGGCACCCGCCGGGCGAACCCCACGGTCAGCACGCCGGGATCGAAGACCTCGTCCACCCAGCCCAGCTCGGCGGGCGCGGCCCCGCGCTCCAGCCAGGAGGCGCGCACCCGGCGCCGCACCTCGGCGACCAGCCCGGCGCGCAGCGTGTTCCTGGTCGCCCACAGCTCGCCGGGGTCGACCTCGCGCAGCCGCTCCCAGCCCCGCGCCTCCTGCACGAACTCCGCGCCCATGAGCTCGCGCGCCTTCTCGACCCACTCGCGCGCGGCCCAGGTCGGCGCGTGCACGCCGTTGGTGATCGAGCCGATCGGCACCTCCGCCGGGTCGAAGCCGGGCCACAGCCCGGCGAACATCTCCCGGCTCACCTCGCCGTGCAGCTTCGAGACGCCGTTCGCCCGCTGCGCCAGCCGCAGCCCCATGTGCGCCATGTTGAACACCGCGGGGTCGTTCTCCCGGCCGAGCGCCAGGATCCGGTCCACCGCCAACCCAGGCAGCAGCGCCGACTCCGCCTCGCCGTGCGCGCCGCCGAAGTAGCGCCGCACCAGCTCGGCCGGGAAGCGGTCGATGCCCGCGGGCACCGGGGTGTGCGTGGTGAACAGCGTCCCGGCCCGCACCGCCGTCAGCGCGGAATCGAAATCCATGCCGTCGGCGACATATTCGCGAATCCGCTCGACCCCGAGGAACCCCGCGTGCCCCTCGTTCATGTGGAAGACGTCCGGGTCGGGCAGCCCGGCGGCGCGGGTGTAGGCGCGCACCGCGCGCACCCCGCCGATCCCGGCCAGGATCTCCTGCTTGATCCGGTGGTCCTGGTCGCCGCCGTACAGCCGGTCGGTCACCGCGCGCAGCTCCGGGTCGTTCTCCGCGATGTCGGAGTCGAGCAGCAGCAGCGGCACCCTGCCGACCTGCGCCACCCACACCCGCGCGCGCAGCACCCGCTGGTCCGGCACCGCGACGTGGATCAGCACCGGCGAGCCGTCGCTGGTCAGCAGCCGCAGCGGCAACCCCTGCGGGTCCAGCGCCGGGTAGTGCTCCAGCTGCCAGCCGTCCGCCGAGAGCGACTGCCTGAAGTAGCCGCTGCGGTACAGCAGCCCCACCCCGATCAGCGGCAACCCCAGGTCAGAGGCGGCCTTGAGGTGGTCACCCGCCAGGATCCCGAGCCCGCCGGAGTAGTTCGGCAGCACCTCGGTGACCCCGAACTCCATCGAGAAGTAGGCGATCCCGCGCACCCCGTCGCCCTCGGTGTTGCGCTGGAACCAGGCGGGCCGTTCCAGGTATTCGCGCAGGTCAGCGGCTGCCGCATCGACGCGCCGGACGTACTCGGCGTCCTCCGCGAGCTGGTCCAGCCTGGCGGGCGCGACCTCGCCGAGCATCCGCACCGGGTCGTGGCCGAGCTCGTCCCAGCGCTCCCGGTCCAGCTCGGCGAAGAGATCCTGCGTTGGCCAGTGCCAGGACCACCGCAGGTTGGTGGAGAGCTCCCCCAGCGCCGCCAGGCGCTCGGGCAGATGGGCACGGACGGTGAATCGACGCAATGCCTTCACGGCCGGAACCCTACCGAACGAAACCGAGCCCGTCGCCGCGTGCGCGAGCGGGCGGCGCGTACCCGGTGGCCACGGCACCCACCCGGTAGGTTGGTCCGCGTGACCGGCCGCATCGCCATCGACGACACCGCCCCATCGATCCCAGGCGGCCGCCCCGCCAAAGCCGCCGTCGGCGAGGTCTTCCCGGTCCGCGCCGTGGTCTGGCGCGAGGGGCACGATGCCGTCGCCGCCACGCTCACGGTCCGCGCCCCCGGCTCGTCCCGCGCGGTCCGCAGCCGAATGACCCCCGACCTGGAGCCGGACGTCTTCAACGGCGCCTTCATCCCCTCCGCCCCCGGCATCTGGACCTTCCGCATCGAGGGCTGGAGCGACCCCATCGCCACCTGGCGCTCGGCGGTCGAGAAGAAACTGGCCGTCGGGCAGACCGCCGCCGACCTCGCCAACGACCTGGAGATCGGCGCCCGGCTCTTCGACCGCGCCGCGCAGGCGGTCCCGAAGAAGCAGTTCGAGAAGCTGCGCGCGGTCGCCGCCGCGCTGCGCTCGGACGCGCAGCTGCCCGCTCGGGTCGCGCCCGCCTTCGCCACCGACATCGCGGAGATCCTGCGGGCCAGCCCGCTGCGCGAGCTCGTCACCCGCGGTCCGCAGCACACGGTGCACGTGGAGCGCAGGCGCGCGCTCTACGGCGCCTGGTACGAGTTCTTCCCGCGCTCCACCGGCGGTCGGGACGCCGACGGCAACCCGGTGCACGGCACCTTCAAGACCGCAGCCAAGGAACTCCAGCGGATCGCCGCCATGGGCTTCGACGTGGTCTACCTGCCGCCGGTGCACCCGATCGGCGAGGTCAACCGCAAGGGCCCGAACAACTCGCTGATCGCCGAGCCCGGCGACGTCGGCTCGCCGTGGGCGATCGGCTCGGCCGCGGGCGGCCACGACGCGCTGCACCCCGAGCTCGGCACCGTCCGCGACTTCAAGGCCTTCGTCGCCGCCGCGGCCAAGCTGAACCTGGAGGTCGCGCTCGACCTCGCGCTGCAGTGCGCCCCCGACCACCCGTGGGTCGCCGCGCACCCGGAGTGGTTCACCACGCTGCCGGACGGCACCATCGCCTTCGCCGAGAACCCGCCGAAGAAGTACCAGGACATCTACCCGATCGACTTCGACAACGACCCGGACGGCCTCTACGCCGAGATCCTGCGCGTCGTCCGGCACTGGATCGGGCTCGGCGTGAAGATCTTCCGGGTCGACAACCCGCACACCAAGCCCGCCGACTTCTGGGAGTGGCTGATCGCGACGGTGCGCGCGGACGACCCGGACGTGATCTTCCTCTCCGAGGCCTTCACCCGCCCGGCCCGGCTCTACGGCCTGGCCCGGCGCGGCTTCAGCCAGTCCTACACCTACTTCACCTGGCGGGTCGCCAAGTGGGAGCTCACCCAGTTCGGCGAGGAGCTGGCCGCCAAGGCCGACGAGGCCAGGCCCAACCTCTTCGTCAACACCCCGGACATCCTGCACGAATCGCTGCAGCACGGCGGGCCTGGCATGTTCGCCATCCGCGCGGTGCTCGCCGCTACGCTCGCCCCCAGCTGGGGCGTCTACTCCGGCTTCGAGCTCTTCGAGCACGAGGCGGTGCGCCCCGGCTCCGAGGAGTACCTGGACTCGGAGAAGTACCAGCTGCGCCCGCGCGACTTCGCGGGCGCGCTGGCCCGCGGCGAATCGCTGCAGCCCTGGCTGACCAGGCTGAACGAGATCCGCCGCGCGCACCCCGCGTTTCAACAGCTGCGCTACGTGCACTTCCACCACGTGGACAACGACGCGCTGATCGCCTACTCCAAGTTCGACCCGGCCACCGGGGACGCCGTGCTGGTGGTGGTGAACCTGAACCCGTTCGGCGCCGAGCAGGGGCTGGTCTCGCTGGACCTGCCCGCCATCGGCCGGGAGTGGCACGACCGCCCGGTGGTGGTCGACGAGGTCACCGGCGCGGAGTACCACTGGGGCCAGACCAACTACGTGCGGCTGGACCCGCCGCAGGCGGTGGCGCACATCCTCGCGCTGCCCTCGGTGCCGCAGCGACTGCGCCCGCAGCTCGCCCAGCGCAGGACGCTGCGATGAAGCGCCGCGACCTGATGCTGCTGGCCGCGGGCACGCACCACGACCCGCACACCGTGCTCGGCGCGCACGCGCACGCCGACGGCACCGTGGTCCGGGTACTGCGCCCGCACGCCGAGCGCGTCGCGATCCGGGTCGGCGGCACCGACCACCCGCTCGAATCGCTCGGCCACGGCGTCTTCGCCGCCGTGCTGCCCTTCCCGCAGCTCGACGACTACCGCGTCCTCGCCACGTACCAGGGCGGCCAGACCGTGCTGAGCGCCGACGGCTACCACTTCCTGCCCACGCTCGGCGAGCTCGACCTGCACCTGATCAACGAGGGCAGGCACGAGCGGCTCTGGGACGTGCTCGGCGCGCACCCGCGCCGCTACACCACGCTGGACGGCGAGGTCACCGGCACCTCGTTCGCGGTCTGGGCGCCGAACGCGCGCGGCGTCACCGTGATCGGCGACTTCGACAGTTGGAGCGGGCACAGCGCGCCCATGCGCGCACTCGGCTCGTCCGGGGTCTGGGAGCTCTTCATCCCCGGTGTCGGGCCGGGCACCAGGTACAAGTACCGGGTGCACGGCGCCGACGGCCGCACCGTCGACCACGCCGACCCGCTCGCCTTCGCCACCGAGCACCCGCCCGCGACCGCCTCCGTGGTCGCCGAGAGCAGCTACACCTGGGCCGACGACGCCTGGATCGGCGCCCGCGCCCGCGCTGAGCCGACCGCAGCGCCGATGAGCGTCTACGAGGTGCACCTCGGCTCCTGGCGGCCCGGGCTCGGCTACCGCGAGCTCGCCGACCAGCTCGCCGAGTACGTCGCCGACGCGGGATTCACGCACGTCGAGCTGCTGCCGGTGGCGGAGCACCCGTTCGGCGGCTCCTGGGGGTACCAGGTCACCTCCTACTACGCCCCGACCGCGCGCTTCGGCAGCCCGGACGACTTCCGCGCCTTCGTCGACCGGCTGCACGCCGCGGGCATCGGCGTCCTGCTGGACTGGGTGCCCGCGCACTTCCCGCGCGACGAGTGGGCGCTGGCCCGCTTCGACGGCGCCCCGCTCTACGAGCACCCCGACCCGCGCCGCGGCGAACAGCTCGACTGGGGCACCTACGTCTTCGACTACGGCCGCAACGAGGTGCGCAACTTCCTGGTCGCCAATGCCCTGTACTGGGTCGAGGAGTTCCACATCGACGGGCTGCGGGTCGACGCCGTCGCCTCCATGCTCTACCTGGACTACTCGCGCGGCGCCGGGCAGTGGGAGCCGAACATCCACGGCGGCCGGGAGAACCTGGAGGCCGTCGACTTCCTGCAGGAACTCAACGCCACCCTGCACCGGGCGCACCCCGGGGTGATCACGGTCGCGGAGGAGTCGACCGCGTGGCCCGGGGTCACCCGCGGCACCGACGTCGGCGGGCTCGGCTTCACCATGAAGTGGAACATGGGCTGGATGCACGACACCCTCGGCTACCTGGGGCGCGATCCGATCCACCGCTCCTGGCACCACAACGAGGTCACCTTCTCGCTGGTGTACGCGTGGAGCGAGAACTATGTGCTGCCGATCAGCCACGACGAGGTGGTGCACGGCAAGGGCACGCTCTGGACCCGGATGCCCGGCGACGACTTCGCCAAGGCGGCGGGGGTGCGCGCGCTGCTCGCCTACATGTGGGCGCACCCGGGCAAGCAGCTGCTCTTCATGGGGCAGGATTTCGGGCAGTTCCGGGAGTGGTCGCACGAGCGCGGCCTGGACTGGGGTGAGCTGGAGAACCCGCTGCACGCCGGGATCCTCGGCGTGCTCCGCGACCTGAACGCCACCTACCGCGGGCGCCCCGCGCTCTGGAGTCAGGACACCGCCCCCGGCGGTTACTCCTGGATCGAGGCGGACGACAGTGCCTCGAACGTCTTGGCCTTCCTCCGCTACGGATCCGACGGCTCGGTCGTGGCCTGCGTCTTCAACTTCTCCGGTTCCGCCCACCCGGAGTACCGCGTCGGCCTCCCGCACACCGGCCGCTGGACCGAGATCCTCAACACCGACGCCGCCGACTACGGCGGTTCCGGCCTCGGCAACCTCGGCGCAGTAACCGCCGAACCCCACCCCTGGCACGGCCGCCCCGCCAGCGCCACCGTCGCCCTGGCACCGAACACCGCCATCTGGCTGGCTCCGGAAAAAGAGTAAGGGTTCTTTCTCGGGGCCTGACGGCCCCGAACCCCCTCGACGAGCAAGCATGACCCGCTCCGGCGAAAGGTACTTCTCGGCGCCTGACGGGCCCGAACCTCACTCGAAGAGCAAGGCATGACCCGCTCCGACGGGGGGTGCCTCTCGGCGCCTGACGGGCCCGAACCTCACTCGAAGAGCGGGCATGACCGGCTCCGACGGGAGGAAATTCTCGGCGCCTGGCGGCGTGAGCCCGCTCGGATGCTCGGGTCTCGGGTCCGGAGCGCCGCGCTCGGCGAATGGAGACCGCAGGCGGCATCCTCGCCCGCTGGTGCGGGCCGCCGGTGATTCCGGCGAGCGGGCGCGAATCCCCCGCGCAGCGGGAAGCGGGTCCGGGCCCGCAGGGCCCGGGTTCCCTGTCACCGTGACGCGACCGCCCGGAGGGCGGGAGCGTCAGTAGAGCGCGGCAGCGAGCTTTCGTCGCGCGGCGACGACGAACGGCTCCGCCTGGTCGAACAGCTCGAACAGCTCGAGCAACCGCGTCCGCGCGGCGGTGCGATCATCCCCCGCCGTCACCTTGACGGTGCGGATCAACCGCTCGAACGCCGCCTCCGGCTGCTGGTTGAACAGCTCGAAATCAGCCGCCCGCACAGCCGCCTGCACATCGGCCGGGTTCGCATCGGCGGTAGCGACGACCTCCGGCGACAACCCCTGCGCCCGCCCGAGGAACCGCAACTGCCGCAGCGCCCCCTTGGCCTCGTCGTTCTCCGGCTCGGCCGCGATGATCGCCTCGTACACCGCCTCGGCCCCGGCCAGATCCCCCCGCTCCAGCGCCTCCTCCGCCGCCACGAACCGCGGATCCTCCGCGGGCTCCGGCTCCCCGGGCTCCGCCCCCTCGAGCTTCCCCGCGACGGCATCGACCACCGCGGTCAACCACTGCCGCACCTGCGGCTCCGGCTGCACCCCTTCGAAGTCGGCGAGCGGCTGCCCGGCCGCGATCGCGACGACGGTGGGAATCCCCTGCACCCGCAGCGCCTGCGCGATCCGCATATTGGCCTCGGCCTCGACCGCGGCGAGATCCCAGCTGCCCCCGCTCTCGGCGACGAGCTTCTCGAACAGCCGCACCAGCTCCACGCTGCCCGGGCTGCGCTGCGAGTACAGCACCACCACGACCGGCACCTGCGTGGAGCGGCGCAGCACCCTGGTCTCGAAATCCGCTTCGCCCACGGTGTAATCGCCCGCGGCACCACCGCCGCCGCCCGACGCACCGGCCGGGGGCTGCTTGAGGCTGGACAGGTCCACCGCCCCGGACATGGCAGCGGCAACGGCGGGCGAGGGACGACGACTGGCTGGTCTGGTCACGGATTCAGTTTGGCACGACCCCGCCGGTCGTCACCATCCGATCTACGAGGTGACCCCGGCGGGCTGCTCGCCGGCGCGGGTGCCGGGCGCGCTCAGCTCGCCGAGCTTGCCGGTGCGCACCGCCCAGACCTCGAAGACCACGGTGGCGAACGGCGGAATGCTGGAGATCAGCGCCAGCGCCGTGGTTTTCAGGTTCCAGCCCAGCTCACGCGCGGCCAGCAGCGCGGAGAGCACGAACAGCACGAAGATCGCGCCGTGGATCGGGCCGAAGATCTTCACCCCGATCTCGTTGCCCGGATCCGGGATGTACTTGAAGGCCATGCCGACGAGCAGGCCGAGCCAGGACAGCGCCTCCAGCACGGCGAAGAACCGGAACCTGCCCGCGACGCTGCGCAGATCGAAGAAATTCATGCCGACATTGTGCCGGATCAACTACAGCGAGTCGTAGTCGATCCGGTCACATCGGACATTCACGCCCGCGACCTGCGCCGCAGAACTCGCGCCCCGGCGCCTACACCCGCACGATCAGCGCGTCACCCTGCCCGCCGCCGCCGCACAGCGCGGCGGCGCCGACCCCACCGCCGCGCCGCTTCAACTCCAGCACCAGGTGCAGCAGGATGCGCGCGCCGGACATGCCGAGCGGGTGCCCGATCGCGATGGCGCCGCCGTTGACGTTCACCTTCGCCGGGTCGATGCCGAGCTTGCGAGTGGAGGCGATGCCGACCGCGGCGAAGGCCTCGTTGATCTCGATCAGGTCCAGGTCGGCGGGGGCGATTCCCTCGCGCGCGCAGGCCTTGACGATCGCGTCGGCGGGCTGGTCCTGCAGCGTCGAGTCCGGCCCGGCGACCACGCCCGATGCCCCGATCTCGGCCAGCCACTGCAGCCCGAGCGCCTCCGCCTTCGCCTTGCTCATCACGACCACCGCGGCCGCGCCGTCGGAGATCTGCGAGGCGCTGCCCGCCGTGATGGTCCCGGTCTTGCTGAACGCGGGGCGCAGCTTGGCCAGCGACTCCGCCGTGGTGTCGGCGCGGATCCCCTCGTCCTCGCCGATCACCAGCGGATCGCCCTTGCGCTGCGGCACCGAGACCGGCACCACCTCGTCGTCGAAGAGCCCGTTCTTCCAGGCCGCCGCGGCGCGCTGGTGCGAGGCCGCCGCGAAGGCGTCCTGCTCCTCGCGGCTCACGAAGTCCGGCGAGTCACCGGCGTTGCGCTGCTCGGTGAGCGCGCCCATCGCCTGGTCGGTGAAGATGTCGTAGAGGCCGTCGTAGGCCATGTGGTCGCGCAGCGTGACGTCGCCGTACTTGAAGCCCTCGCGGCTCTTCTCCAGCATGTGCGGCGCCCGGCTCATGGACTCCTGGCCACCGGCGACCACGATCTCGAACTCGCCCGCCCGGATCAGCTGGTCGGCCTGCGCGATGGCGTTGATGCCGGAGAGACAGACCTTGTTCAGGGTGAGCGCGGGCACGCTCATCGGGATGCCGCCCGCCACCGCGGCCTGCCGCGCCGGGATCTGCCCCGCGCCCGCGGTGAGCACCTGGCCCATGATCACGTACTCGACCAGCTCCGGCGCGACCCCGCCGCGCTCCAGCGCCGCCTTGATGGCGAAGCCGCCGAGATCCGAGCCGCTGAAGTCCTTGAGGCCGCCGAGCAGCCGCCCGACCGGGGTGCGCGCCCCGGAGACGATCACGGAAGTGGTCACGACGAACCTCACCTTCGTTGTCGAGTTCTGTACTCCACGGTAACCGGTACGACCGCACCACCTGATCGACGGCCCCGCGCTACCGTCGAGTACGTGAGCAACGTAACCGAACCCGCCACCTCCGCAGGCGCCATCATCCCCGGCGACTACGTCGTCGCGGTCGACCACACCGGCATCGCCGTGCCCGACCTGGACACCGCCGTCGCCTGGTACGCCGAGCACCTCGGCATGATCGAGACGCACCGGGAGGTGAACGAGGCGCAGGGCGTGCACGAGGCGATGCTCTCGCTGCCGAAGGCCCCGGCGGGCGCCACCGCCATCCAGCTGCTGGCCCCGCTGGACGCGAATTCGACCATCGCGAAGTTCATCGATCGCAACGGCCCCGGCCTGCAACAGCTCGCCTATCGCGTCACCGACATCGAGGCCGTGTCAACACATCTTCGCGATCGCGGCGTGCGTTTGCTGTACACCGAGCCGCGCCGCGGAACGGCGGATTCCCGCATCAACTTCATCCATCCGAAGGATGCCGGGGGTGTGCTGATCGAGTTGGTGCAGCCGAAAGCAAATGTCACGAATTAGTATCGACGGCACGACCGGGAAAATCGGCGAAATCTCCTTCCCGGTCGAGTCACCATCAATCCCCAACACGCTGTAGTTTGTGTGCCATGTCGTCACCCGAGTCCGATCGCAATCGCTTCGTTGCGCTCCCCTTCACCGTTGTGCGCAAGGGTTATGCGCAAGACGAGGTGCGTAACTACTTCGACCGTTTCGATGCCGAGCTGCGCGTCACCGCCACCGACCGCGACGCGGCCGCCGCTCAGGCCCGCAACCTCGCGGCCCAGCTGGAGGACGCCAGGGACGAGATCGACGAGCTCCGCAAGGAGGTCGACCGTCTCTCGGTGCCGCCCACCACCGCCGAGGGCATGTCCGACCGCATCTCCCGGATGCTGCGGCTCGCCTCCGACGAGGCCTCCGAGGTCCGCGCCCTGGCCCAGGCCGAGGCGGCCGAGATGGTCTCCATCGCCGAGCAGCAGGCCACCGAGATGCGCGGCAAGTACGAGTCGCTGCTCGCCGAGACCAAGGAGAAGCGCGAGGCGCTCGAGATCGAGTACGAGCAGACCCTCGCCAACGCGCGCTCCGAGTCCGGCAAGATCATCGAGGCCGCGCAGGCCGAGTCCGACCGCATCGCCAAGGAGGCGGAGGCCAAGCGCAAGGCCGCGCAGCAGGACTTCGAGGTCACCATGGCGGAGCGGCGCACCAAGCTGACCCGCGCCATGGAGGAGCTCGAGGCCACCTCCCGCGCCGAGGCCGCGCAGCGGATCAAGGACGCCACGGACGAGGCCAACCGCCTCATCTCCTCGGCCACCCAGACCTCCGACCGCAAGATCGCGCACGCCAAGGAACTGGCCGAGGAGATGCGCGTGCTGCGCGGCCGGGTGCTCGCCCAGCTGCTCGGCATCCGCGGTCAGCTCGACTCGGTGCCCGCGATGCTCGCCGCGGTCAACCGGGAGAGCGAGCTGCTCGACGGCGCCCCCGAGCAGCAGCAGCGCAAGTCCATCGGCAACGGCGCCAAGCCGGTCGCCGGTACCCGCCCGAAGGCGATCCAGGAAGCCGCCGACGAGGACGACGACGTCGTCGAGGAGCGGGAGAACGCCAACGTCAGCAACTGACGTCGGCTTCGACGTGACGGCGACGACGTAGTACCCGCGAAGGCCGTCCCAGCAGGGGCGGCCTTCGCGCTGGGTAGCGCCGGCACGAGTTTCACGACCACCGGCGGGTGATGCGCCGCGTCCCCCGCCCCTCCCAGCAGCCCCGGTGCCAGTGCCGCCGATCGTCCTCCCCGCCGTAGGCGGGCCAGGCGACCAGGTGCGCCACGCCCGGGGCTATTTCGTGGTCGCACCCGGGGCAGCGGTACGGCTTGCGCGCCCTGCTGCCCGGGATGGTCCGCACGGTGTAGACCTCGTCCCCGTCCGGCCCCGGCTCGCTGCGCCCGAACACGTCGCCGAGCGGCCGCGGCGAATCCGTCCGGCGGCCTGCACGCGCTTTCCTGCGGGACATGCCGCCCAGGGTAGCCGCGTCGGTCAGAACAACCGGAACTCGTTGCTCTCCGTGCCGCGCAGGGCGTTGTAATCGAGCGTCAGGCAGCGGATTCCGCGGTCCTCCGCGAGCGTCCGCGCCTGCGGCTTGATCTGCTGCGCCGCGAAGACACCGGCGACCGGAGCCAGCAGCGGATCGCGGTTCAGCAGCTCGAGATAGCGGGTGAGTTGCTCCACCCCGTCGATCTCGCCGCGGCGCTTGATCTCCACCGCCACGGTGGCGCCTTGGGCATCCCGGCAGAGCAGGTCGACCGGCCCGATGGCGGTCATGTACTCCCGGCGCACCAGCGTGTAGCCGGTGCCGAGCGTCTGCACGTGCTCCGCCAGCAGCTCCTGGAGGTGCGCCTCCACACCGTCCTTCACCAGCCCGGGGTCGACGCCCAGATCGTGCGAGGAGTCGTGCTCGATCTCCTGCACGGTGATCCGGAGCTGCTCCCCGGCCTTGTTGGTGACCACCCAGAGCGCCGCTGCGCCCTCGGGGAACTCCGGGGAGTCCGGACCACGCTCCTCCACCCAGCAGGGCGGGCTCATCCAATTTAGCGGCTTGTACGAGCCACCGTCGGAGTGGACCAGCACTGAGCCGTCGGCTTTCATCATGAGCAGCCGGCGGGCCATCGGGAGGTGGGCGGTCAGCCGCCCCACGTAGTCGACCTGGCAACGGGCAATCACAAGGCGCACCGGGACGAGTGTAGATTATCCGCCCGGAAACGACTGAAGGCCCCGACCATGATGGTCGGGGCCTTCAGCGAACAATTGTTCCGGCGGTGTCCTACTCTCCCACACCCTGTCGAGTGCAGTACCATCGGCGCTGGCAGGCTTAGCTTCCGGGTTCGGAATGGGACCGGGCG
>NZ_JBHVAK010000070.1:0-32465 GCF_042667085.1 Nocardia sp. NPDC057353 | reverse complement strand
CCGCCTTCCGCGGTGGCGTCCCGGTCGGTTCCCGGCCGGGGAGCGCTAGGCTGAGCCTCCCATCGCCGTCGAAAGGGGTCAGCCGTGCGCCGCAGGCTGTTCGCCGCCGTTCTGCTCGCCGTCCTCACCGCCACCGGCCTGACGGCGTGTAGCAGCGCGAGCGACCCCGACGTGCTCCGGGTCGGCACCGAGGGCACCTACGCGCCCTTCAGCTTCCAGGGCAGCGACGGCGCGCTGACCGGTTACGACGTCGAGGTAGCGCAGGCCGTCGGCGCGAAGCTCGGCAAGCGGGTCGAGTTCGTGCAGACCCCGTGGGACGCCATCTTCGCCGGGCTGGAGTCGCGCCGCTTCGACGTGGTCGCCAACCAGGTGACGGTCACCCCGGAGCGCAGCGCGAAGTACGGCATCTCGACGCCGTACACCGTCTCCGAGGGCGTCGTCGTGACCCGCTCGGACGACAACTCCATCACCTCGCTCGCCGACCTGCGCGGCAAGACCAGCGCCCAGTCGGTGACCAGCAACTGGAACCAGGTCGCCACCGACGCGGGCGCGCGGGTCGAGGCCGTCGAGGGCTTCGTGCAGGCGGTGCAGCTGCTGAAGAACGGCCGGGTGGACGCCACCGTCAACGACAACCTCGCGGTCGCCGAGTACACCACCCGCACCGGCGACACCGGCGTCAAGGTGGCCGCCGAGACCGGCTCCAGCACCGAGCAGGCCTTCGCCACCCGGTCCGACGACGCGCTGCTCGCCGACCTGAACCGCGCCCTGGACGAGCTGCGCGCCGACGGCACCCTGA
Organism: Nocardia sp. NPDC057353; assembly: GCF_042667085.1. Lineage (NCBI taxonomy): Bacteria > Bacillati > Actinomycetota > Actinomycetes > Mycobacteriales > Nocardiaceae > Nocardia > Nocardia sp. NPDC057353. Next base: position 31,669 of record NZ_JBHVAK010000070.1, on the reverse strand, counting down.
AGCGGATCTCGGAGAAGTACTTCGGCACCGACGTCAGCGTGCCCGCGAGCAACTGACCCTCGGATGGATGCCGCAACCAGGGAGCTGATCCTGCAGAACCTGGCGCCGATGCTGCGCGCCACGGTGACCATGACGCTCCCGCTCACCGCCGTCAGCTTCGCCATCGGGCTGGTGCTCGCGCTGCTGCTCGCGCTGGCCAGGATGTCCCCGCTGTGGGTGCTCTCGGTCCCGGCCCGGGTCTACATCTCGATCATCCGCGGCACCCCGCTGCTGGTCCAGCTCTTTATCGTCTTCTACGCGCTGCCGCAGTTCGGCATCGTCATCGACCCGTTCCCGGCGGCGGTGATCGCGTTCAGCCTCAATGTCGGCGGCTACGCGGCCGAGGTGGTGCGGGCCGCGATCCTCTCGGTGGCGCACGGTCAGTGGGAGGCGGCCTGGGCGGTGGGGCTGCGCTACCCGCAGATCCTGCGGCTGGTCATCCTGCCGCAGGCCGCGCGGATCGCCGTCCCCCCGCTCAGCAACACGCTGATCTCGCTGGTCAAGGACACCTCGCTGGCCTCGACGATCCTGGTCACCGAGCTGCTCAGGACCGCCCAGCTGGCGGCCGCGCCGACCTTCGACTTCTTCGCGCTGTACGGCGTGGCTGCGGTGTACTACTGGGTCATCTGCCTGGTGCTCGGCTTCGGCCAGACCCGGCTGGAGACGCGGCTCTCCCGGCACGTCGCCCGTTAACGAGAGTTTCACCTGCACCGAGGAGGGCCCGCGACGCGCACAGGACTAGTCTCGACGCCGTGAACCGACGGACGAAGATTGTGTGCACTCTCGGACCGGCCACTGCCTCCGAGGACCGTATTCGCGAACTCGTCGAGAGCGGCATGGACGTTGCCCGGCTGAACTTCAGCCACGGCGAGCACGCGGACCACGCCGAGAACTACAAGAAGGTGCGGCAGGCCTCCGACCACGCCGGTCGCGCCGTCGGCATCCTCGCCGACCTACAGGGCCCCAAGATCCGGCTCGGCCGGTTCGCCGAGAACCGCACCACCTGGGCCACCGGCGAAGAGGTGCGGATCACCGTCGACGAGGTCGAGGGCAACCACGACCGGGTCTCCACCACCTACAAGGAGCTCGCCAAGGACGCCAAGGCGGGCGACCGGCTGCTGGTCGACGACGGCAAGGTCGGGCTCACCGTCACCGGCGTCGACGGCAACGACGTGATCTGCCGGGTCACCGAGGGCGGCCCGGTCTCCAACAACAAGGGCGTCTCGCTGCCCGGCATGAACGTCTCGGTGCCCGCGCTCTCCGAGAAGGACATCGAGGACCTGGAGTTCGCGCTGGAGCTCGGCGTCGACTTCATCGCGCTCTCCTTCGTGCGCTCGCCCTCCGACGTCGAGCTGGTGCACGACGTCATGGACCGGGTCGGCCGCCGGGTGCCGGTGATCGGCAAGCTGGAGAAGCCGGAGGCGATCGACAACCTGGAGGCCGTGGTACTGGCCTTCGACGCGGTCATGGTGGCCCGCGGCGACCTCGGCGTCGAGCTGCCGCTGGAGCAGGTGCCGCTGGTGCAGAAGCGGGCCATCCAGATGGCGCGGGAGAACGCCAAGCCGGTGATCGTGGCGACCCAGATGCTGGAGTCCATGATCGAGAACTCCCGCCCGACCAGGGCCGAGGCCTCGGACGTGGCGAACGCGGTGCTGGACGGCGCGGACGCGGTCATGCTCTCCGGCGAGACCTCGGTCGGCGCCTACCCGATCGACACCGTGCGCACCATGGCGCGGATCGTGCACGCGGTGGAGTCCGAGTCGACCACGGTGCCGCCGCTGACCCACGTGCCGCGCACCAAGCGCGGCGTCATCTCCTACGCCGCGCGCGACATCGGCGAGCGGCTGAACGCCAAGGCGCTGGTCGCCTTCACCCAGTCGGGTGACACCGTCCGCCGGCTCGCCCGGCTGCACACCCCGCTGCCGCTGCTCGCCTTCACCCCGCTGCCGGAGGTGCGCAGCCAGCTCTCGCTGACCTGGGGGACGGAGACGTTCCTGGTCCCGACGGTGCACAGCACCGACGCCATGATCAAGCAGGTGGACACCGCGCTGCTCACCATGGGGCGTTACCAGCGCGGTGACCTGGTGGTCATCGTGGCCGGGTCCCCGCCCGGGACCGTCGGTTCCACTAACCTGATCCACGTACACCGGATCGGTGAGGAGGACCATTAGTGAGTGACCTATCCGCTGCCATGTCCGTCCCGGCGACGGGCGGTGCGCAGCTGTGACCCCGTCGGTCCCCGGCGCGATCGAGGTCGGGACCGATCTCGCCGTGCTGCTCGACCTCCTCGACCTCGAGGAGGTCGGGCCGGACGTGTTTGTCGGGCAGCACCCGGAGAAGGTGTGGAGCCGGACCTTCGGCGGCCAGCTGGTCTCGCAGGCCATCGTGGCCGCGGGCCGGACCGTCGGCGACCGCCCGGTGCACGCGGTAAACGCGCACTTCGTGCGCGGCGGCGACGTGAAGAAGCCGATCGAGTACCACGTCGAGCGGCACCGCGACGGCCGCGCCTTCGCCAACCGCACGGTGACCGCGAGCCAGGACGGCCAGGAGCTGTTCGTCATGCTCGCGGCCTTCCAGGAGTGGGGGCGCGGGCTGGAGCACGCGCACGAGCGCCCCGACGTGCCCGACCCGGAGAGCCTGCCGCGGATCGAGCAGAGCTTCGCGGGGTTCGAGGACAAGCTGGAGATGTTCGTGAACGCCCCGCGGCCGATCGACCTCCGCTACACCAACGACCCGTCCTGGATCCTCAAGGGCACCGGCGCGAAGCTGAACCACAACCGGGTCTGGATGAAGGCCGACGGCACCCTGCCGGACGACCCGCTGCTGCACAACGCCACGCTCGGCTACTCCTCGGACACCACCGTGCTGGACTCCATCATCACCACGCACGGGCTGTCCTGGGGGCTGGACCGGATCGTCGCCGCCACGGTGAACCACTCCATCTGGTTTCACCGGCCGTTCCGCTTCGACGAGTGGACGCTGTACGCCACCGAGTCGCCGGTGGCGGCGGGCTCGCGCGGGCTGGCCACCGGCCGGTTCTACGCGCGCACCGGCGAGCTGCTCGCCACCACCGTGCAGGAGGGCGTGATCCGGCACTTCCCGGCGCGCAGGCCGAAGGGGTAGCGGGCTCCGGGCCCGGAGCCGCGGGTCGCCGCCCGCGGTGTCGCGGCGGGAGCCACGGCCGCGGCGTGCGCTAGATGCGCTCGCGGTCGGCGTCGAGGTCGGTGCGCTGCGAGGCGCTGAGCGTGAACGGGATCTCGGGTTCGTCGCGCGGCGCCGCGTAGAGCGCGAGCAGCAGCGTGTGCTCCAGCGCGGCGATGTCGTCGTCGGTGAGCTCGTCCGGGGCGCCGACCAGGCTCAGCGCGATCTCGTAGCAGCCGCGGGCTCCGGGGTCGGAGTCCGGGTTGTCCAGCCGCCACCGGGTTTCCAGCGTCGCGTGGCGCGGGTCGTCCGGGTCCACCGGCAGGGTGAACCGCCAGGCGAAGACATCCCGCTCCGCCAGGTGCGCGTCGACCGCGTCGCGCACCGCGCGCACCACGTGGTCGAGGGTCTCGGGGGTGAGGTAGACGTGGAGCGAAACATCCGAAATCCGCTTCGGCATGCCTGATTCCTGTCCTCGGGGCGCGCCGGAACCGGCGCAGGGCTCGTCCGCGGGGAGTGTAGCCCCGCGGGCCGCGGGCCGAACCGGCACCACGCCGGAGCCCGCGCTCACCGGGTGCGGTTGGCGGCGAGGAACGCCGAGAGCGGGGCCTGCGGCCGCGGCCGGATCACCAGCCCGAGCCGCTCCTCCGGCTCCGGCCGCCGCTGCTCGTGCGGGGCGAGCGCGAGCAGCAGCGGTACCACCGCCTCGGCGATCCGGTCGCCGACCTCGCAGTAGGACTGCGCCGAGAGCCCGATCGGGTCGGCGATGTTCTCCCGGTGCACGTACGCCAGATCGTCGCGCGCCGCGTGCAATCCGGCGATCGTGCGCGCCCCGGTCAGCTTGGCGATCCGGCGCGCCTCGAGCAGCGTGAAGGTGCGCGCGGGCGCCCCGAACCCCATCGCCGCCACCTGGTCCCTGAGCTGGTCGGTCATGGTCAGGACGAGATCGGCCCGGTCCACCATGTCCGGGGTCAGCCGCCGCGCCCGGAAGCCGTCCGGAACGCCGCCGAGCCCGGAGATCGTCTGCGCCGCCAGCGGTTCCACCGGGAACCCGACCAGCGCGCGGGTCCCGGCGCTCTCCGCGGTGAGCCCGGGCAGGTCGTGGTCGACCGCGAGGGCGCGCGTGAGCCGCTCGGCGATCGCCGAACGGCAGACGTTGCCATTGCAGACGAACAGGACGTGCATGCGTCAACGGTAGGCAGGTCGCCGCGCTGTCACGACCCCGTGCGGCGGGAGATCACACCCCGCCCGGCAAGTGTTCATCCGCAGGTCGGACGCTGTACACGGCCGCTCGGAGACCCCCGCGCGGCGCACGCGCTGTGAGCGCCGCGATCCCTCTGTATCATCTGCCCGGAGTATCGGGAGAACCGTTATGCTCCAGCGAATTCGGCAGCCCCGCGGCATGTCGGGGTACAGAGCACAGGAGCGCGGCAGGACGTGTCAGGGCCGAATCGGTCGTTCGGACCGGTGGCAGCGCCGTCCGCGCGGCGACCCGGCGGCGCCCGGTCGTTCCCGCTCGACGAGACGCGGTCGGCCGGGAGCACCGTCGAGACCCGCCCGGCGTCCCGCCCGAACTCGCAGGTCAGCTTCGACGAGGAGAACACGTGCAGTCCCAGCAGCAGACGGTCGCACCCGAGACCGCAGTGACCGAATCCGGCATCGACATCGCGTCGCTGCCCGCGGTCCCCATCTACGACGCGGCCTTCGCCGCCGACCCGGACCGGGCGTACGCGGAGATGCGCCGCACCTACGGGTCGATGGCGCCGGTCGAGCTCGCGCCCGGGGTCCGCGCCACCCTGGTGATCGGGTGGGCGACCGCGCGGCGCATCCTGAACGACCCGCACCACTTCCCGGCCGACCCGCGGATCTGGCAGCAGGGCGTTGACCCCGGGCTCTCCATCCTGCCGATGATCGAGTACCGCCCGAACGCGCTCTTCTCCACCGGCGCCGACCACGCCAGGTACCGCACCGCGACGGTCGACGCGCTCGCCGGGGTCGACCTCGCCGGGCTCAGGGACACCGTAGCGCAGACCGCGGGCGCGATGGTCAACCAGTTCTGCGCCGCGGGCAGCGCCGACCTGATCAGCCAGTACGTGCTCCCGCTCGTCTTCACCGTGGTGAACCAGATGCTCGGCTGCCCGCCGGAGATCAGCGGCCGGATCGCGGACGCCAGCGCGAAGCTCTTCGACTCGGTCGAGGACCGCGGCGAGGTGAACGCCGCGCTCAACGCCTCGCTGCTCGCGCTGGTCGCGCTCAAGCGGGCCGAGCCCGGCGACGACGTGACCACCCGGCTGCTCCAGCACCCGGTGAACCTCGACGACGAGGAGATGTGCCACCAGCTCGTCACCTTCTTCTCCGCCTCGATCGAGCCGCTGACCAACCTGATCGTCAACACGCTGCTGCTGATGCTCACCGACCCGCGGTGGACCGAGGCCCCGTTCGGCGCGGCGCCGCTGACCCCCGCCGCGATTCGGCTCACGCTCCGGGAGAACCCGCCGCTGGCGCACTACTGCCTCAGCTACCCCGCGCAGCCCATCCTGGTCGGCGGGTACTGGCTGCGCGCGCACGAGCCGGTGATCATCGGCATGACGGCGTGCAACAACGACCCGGAGAACCTGCAGGGCGACGACCGCGGCTACCACGAGATCGACCTGGCCTACGGCGGCGGCGTGCACGAGTGCCCCGGCCAGGCGCAGACCAACGCGCTGCTGATCGCGCACGAGGCGATCGACCAGCTCCTGGACGTGCTGCCGGAGCTGAGCCTGGCGGTGCCGCCCGCCCGCCTGGTGTGGCGGCCGGGGCCGTTCCACCGCGCGCTGGAGGCGCTGCCGGTGACCTTCCCGCAGACCCAGCCGATCCCACTCGATTTCGGACGGTAGTAACTCTCGACCAGGGCCCCCACCTGCGGCGCGGTAGCACCGTGCTGCGGGTGGGCACTTCATGCCATAGAATGCATTTCGGGGACTCGCCACCGTAGGGGGCGGCGAGGAAGAGCATGGGGCAGGGGAAGGGGGACCCGGGCACAGCGCGACAAGTCTTCCCGGAGAACGTGATACCGAGCGCGGCGTAGCACAGGATGTGGCTTCGGCGTGACTGCGGTGGACGAAGTCTGCCCTGATCACGGCTCGGTTCGGTCGAGCCTGTTCTCGACCGGTGCCGGTACCCGTCTCTCCCGAATCCGAGTTCCGGAGTGGAACGTACACGCTCCGGTTCGGCTACCGCCGTGCCTTTTTCCGGTGCGGCGGGCGTAACCATTCGCAACAGGGGCCCGGATCCGCGGACGCGGTCGCGGAGCACGCGGGCCCGATGGCATCAGGGGTGTGCACATGTCAGTCGACCTAACGGACCAGTATTCTCCCTCCGATATTCCCGAGCCCGATTCGGTCGGAAACGCGCTGCAGTCGGCCATTTTCGGCGATCATGCGGCGCTCCACATTCGCGTTCGCGATATCGTACTCGGTCTGGGGGATGTTCCGCGATCGGGGTTCAGCTACTCCGAACAGGCCACCGCCGCGCCCGATCTGCTCCGCGCGGCATTCGCCGGGTTGCGGTGCACGGCAAGTGATCTCGCGCTCGATGCGCAGTTGCGCGGCGCGCTCTGCGACTGGGCGCAGATCGCCGCGCCGCGGCTGCTGCTGGTCCTGACCGGCGATCTCGATCTCGCGGTCGGCGGAATTCTCGCGCTCGGCAACGGCTCCGACTATCAGCGGGAGTGTCTGGCCGAGCTGGACCACGGCGCCTCGCTCGGCGTGCTCGCGCTCACCGAGTTCGGCGGCACCAATGGCGCCAACCAGGGGACGATCGCCGAGTACGACCGGGTGCGGAACGGGTTCTGGCTCAGCACACCGGCTTTCGAGTACGCGAAGTTCATGCCGAACATCGCCGACCCGGCGGTGCCGAAGACGGTGCTGGTCACCGCGCGGTTGCTGGTGGACGGCGGCGACGAGGGGGTGCTGCCCTTCCTGGTGCGGCTGCGGACCGCGGACGGGCTGATCGACGGCGTCGACGTCGAGACGCTGCCGGACAAGGACAGTGCGCCGATGGACCACGCCGTGTTCCGGTTCCGGCGGGTGTGGCTGCCCGCCGACGCCCTGCTGGCCGGGGACTGGGGGCGGATGACCGCGGCCGGGTTCGAGTGCGCGCTCCCGGTGCACCGGCGGTTCCACGCCGCGGTCTCCGCGCTGGGCAACGGCAGGCTCGACCTCGCCAACGCCTCGATCGCGAGCGCCCGCGCCGCGCTCACCGGGCTGGTCAACTACGGCAGGCAGCGCCGCCCCGGGCAGAGCGCGCCGCTGACCGACCGGCACCCGGTGCGCGGCGAGCTGATCTCGCACCTCGCCGCCGTCTACGCCACCAGCGTGCTCGGGCGGCGGCTGCGCGACCTGCGCGCGACCGTCGGCGCCGACGAGAACGACCAGCGGCTGTGGTCGATGCTGGCCAAGCCGCTGCTCTCGTTCACCGCCCAGCAGACCCTGACCATGGTGCGGCAGCGGATGGCCGCCCAGGGCGCGCTGCGCGTCAACCACGTGGTGGACTGGATCGGCAATACCCAGGCGATCTACACCGCCGAGGGGGAGAACCAGATCATGCTGGTCACCGCGGGCAAGGCGGGCCGGGCGCTCACCGCGCTGCGCCTTCCCGAGCTCCCCGCCGAGCTGCCCTGGTACCTGTCGCTGCTCACCGCGCGGCAGGAGGCGACCGCGGAGCGGGTCGAGCTGCTGCGCGGCCGTGGCCGCGGCGCGGCCGCGGGCGAGCTGGACTCGGTCGCCATCGAGCTCGCGCAGGTGACCGGCGCCGTGCAGGCCACCACCGCGCTGCTCGCCGTCGCGGACCGCACCGCGGACCCGGTCGCGAAGGCGCTGCTGGAGTCGGCGGCGGCGGTCTACGCCCTGGAGACGGTCAAGGCCGACGCCTTCTGGTACGCCGCCAACCAGCACCTGCACCCGGAACTGGCGGTCCGGATCGACGCCGAGCTCGGCGCGCACCACGAGGTCCTCTCCGGGCACCTGGCGGAGCTGGTCGGCGCCTTCCTGGTGGTCGGGCTGGACGGCCCGGTCTTCGCACCGGACTACGGCCGGGCGTGGCAAAACCTGATCGGGTGGAGCGACGAGTCCTTCGACCGGGCGGACACGGCGCCCGCCGCGTAGCGGATCACGGGCATGCGGGCGGGGCCGGTCGAGGTGACGGGCCCCGCCCTTTTTGTTCACGGGACCGGTCGATTCTCCGGAATTCGGGGCCGTTCGTGGTGCCGAGTGTGGGACTCGAACCCACACGCCCTTTCGGGCAACGGTTTTTGAGACCGTCGCGTCTGCCAGTTCCGCCAACCCGGCGCACCGGGAGCGACTATAGCCGCTCGGCGCCGCCCGGCGCGAAACAGCGCGGCGGCGCGGGGTTCGCGCAGGGTATATGGGTTGTCCGGCGAGCTGAACGGTACTCTCTACAGCACTCGCATGCGGAACCAGAGGGGTCTACCAATGAGCACTACAGCAGGGGGCGCCGGCCCGACGCGGGACACCGGTGCGAAGCGGGTCGTCGTCGCCGAGGACGAGACGCTCATCAGGATGGACCTGGTCGAAATGCTCACCGAAGAGGGCTACGAGGTGGTCGGCGAGGCCGGTGACGGCCAGCAGGCGGTGGACCTCGCGGTGGAGCAGAAGCCCGATCTGGTGATCATGGACGTCAAGATGCCGCGCCGGGACGGGATCGACGCCGCCGCCGAGATCGCGTCGAAACGCGTTGCGCCGGTTGTGATCTTGACCGCATTCAGCCAGCGCGACCTGGTGGAGCGGGCGCGCGACGCCGGGGCCATGGCCTACCTGGTGAAGCCGTTCACCAAGTCCGACCTGGTCCCCGCCATCGAGCTGGCGGCGAGCCGGTTCCACGAGATCACCGCGCTGGAGAGCGAGGTGGCGAACCTCTCCGAGCGGCTGGAGACCCGCAAGCTGGTGGAGCGCGCCAAGGGCGTGCTGATGCAGACCCAGGGGCTCTCCGAGCCGCAGGCGTTCAAGTGGATCCAGCGCACCGCGATGGACCGGCGCACCACCATGAAGGCGGTCGCGGAGGTCGTGCTGGAGAATCTCGCCCCGCAGTGACCTACGCGGCATTTCCGATACCCGCGGAGCGCGTGTCAGGGGGCTGAGCGACGCGTCCGCGGAATCGCAGCGGGAAAAGCCCGCCGTGACGGCCGGAAATTTTACGTGCCGGAAACCTGAACTGCGAGAACAATTCGACACGAAGTCGTTTCCATAGCGCGATTGTGATGCGGATCCACCGTACCGACGCTATGTTTCTGTCCGGGTCGGCGCGGTCGGCCCCCTCGGCGCAGTCGGGGGATCACAGGAACGTAGAGGTGAGACGCGTGCTGAGTTCGACATGGCGGAGGCGCTCCACCCGCGGCGTGCTGGCATTCGGTGCCGTCGCCGCGCTGGTGCTGACCGGATGTGGCGACAAGTCGACGAGCGACGGTTCGGATTCGTCCGGCACCGCGGGGGCGGGCGGGCTGTCCATTCAGCCGCTGCTGCAGGTCGACGCGCAGGGCAAGGAGGTCCCGAAGGCGGACGCCGCCGCGGCGGCCGACCCGGCGGGCTCCGGCAACGCCACCTGCCCGGCGGGCACCTCGATCGCCATGGCAGGCGCGCTCACCGGCCCGAACGCGGCGCTCGGCATCAATATCGTGAACGGCGTGAAGCTGGCGCTCGACCAGCACAACAAGGCCAACGCGAACTGCCAGATCACGCTCAAGCAGTTCGACACCGAGGGCGACCCGCAGAAGGCCTCGCAGGTCATCCCGCAGATCGTCAACGACCCGAGCATCATCGGGCTGGTCGGCCCCGCCTTCTCCGGCGAGACCAAGGCCACCGGCCAGATCCTCAGCGATGCCGGGCTGGTCGCGGTGACCTCGTCGGCCACCAACGCCACGCTCACCGCCAACGGCTGGCAGACCTTCTTCCGCGGTTTGGCGAACGACGACGTGCAGGGCCCCTCGGTCGCCAACTACCTGGTGAACACCGCGGGCTACAAGAAGATCTGCGTCGTCCAGGACAACACCGACTACGGCACCGGCCTGGCCAAGAGCATCACCGCCGGGCTCGGCGCGGCCGCCGACCCGTCCTGCGCCGCCAGCATCAAGCAGGGCGACAAGGACTTCTCGGCCACCGTCACCCAGATCTCGGCCGCGCAGCCGGACGCCATCTTCTACTCGGGCTACTACGCCGAGGGCGCCCCGCTGGCCCAGCAGCTGAAGTCGGGCGGCGTGGACGCGGTCTTCGTCTCCGCGGACGGCACCAACGACCCGCAGTTCGTCGCGCAGGCGGGCAGCTCGGCCGAGGGCGCGGTGCTCTCCTGCCCGTGCGGCCCGGCGCCGGAGACCTTCGCCAAGGAGTACGAGGCGCTGAACGGCCAGGCGCCCGGCGTGTACTCGGTCGAGGCGTACGACCTCACCACGATCCTCGCCACCGGGATCGACGGCGGCGCGGTCACCAGGCCCGCCCTGCTCGACTTCGTGCGCGGGTACGACGGCGCCGGTCTGGCCCGCGAGTACCAGTGGAACCCGAACGGTGAGCTGTCCAACGCGCTGATCTGGATCTACGAGGTCAAGTAGCGCCGACGACCGGCGCAGCGGCACGTACGCACCCTGCCGGGGGGCGTACGTGCCGCCCGCGTCCTGGGCCGAATTCGGGATGGTGAAGATGAGGGCGAACTACGAATGACGACATCAACTCTGCTCGGCGCGGCCTACCTCGCCGACGGGTCGATCGACTTCAACTACGAGGGCGTGATCGACCAGTTCTGGCGGCTGACCGTCGACGGGCTGTCCTACGGCGCGATCTACGCGCTCGTCGCCGTCGGCTACACGCTGGTCTACGGCGTGCTGCGGCTGATCAACTTCGCCCACTCCGAGGTCTTCATGCTCGGAATGTTCGGGCAGTACATCGGGCTCATGCTGCTCGGCTTCTCGCCGAGCGGTGACGTCTACTCGCAGGGCGTCCTGCTCACCGTCACCTACCTGGGGCTGGCGATGCTCTTCGGCATGGCGGTCTCCGGCGCCGCCGCGGTGGGGTTGGAGCGGGTGGCCTACCGGCCGCTGCGCAGGCGCGGCGCCAAGCCGCTGATCTTCCTGATCACCGCGATCGGCATGTCCTTCGTGCTGCAGGAGTTCGTGCACTTCGTGCTCCCGGAGATCTGGCCGGGGCTGGGCGGCACCAATGCCCAGCAGCCGATCATGCTGGTCGAGCCGGAGGTGCAGTTCAGCTTCTTCGGCGCCGACGTCACCAACGTGACGCTGGTGATCATCGCCGCGGCGGTGATCCTGGCGATCGCCACCGAGATCGTCATCAACCGCACCAAGTTCGGCCGCGGCATCCGCGCGGTCGCCCAGGACCCGGACACCGCGACCCTGATGGGCGTCTCCCGGGAGCGCGTCATCATGCTCACCTTCCTGATCGGCGGCCTGCTCGCGGGCGCCGCCGCGCTGCTCTACGCGCTCAAGATCCCGAACGGCATCATCTACTCCGGCGGCTTCGTGCTCGGCATCAAGGCGTTCAGCGCCGCGGTGCTCGGCGGCATCGGCAACCTGCGCGGCGCGCTGCTCGGCGGGCTGCTGCTCGGGCTGGCGGAGAACTACGGCCAGATCCTCTTCGGCACCGAGTGGCGCGACGTGGTCGCCTTCGTGGTGCTGGTGCTGGTGCTGATGTTCCGGCCGACCGGCATCCTCGGTGAGAGTCTCGGGAAGGCACGCGTATGACCGACAACGATCCGGCGACGCAGCGCCTGCCGATCCAGAAGGCGGCCGCGCCGCCCGCGCCCACGCCGCCCGAACGCCCGATGCACGGCGTCGGCGACGCGCTCCGCTCCTGGTGGGCCGGGCTCTCCCGGCCCGCGCAGTGGGCGGTCGGCGTTCCGGCGCTGATCGTGCTCGCGCTGCTCCCGCTCTTCCCCCCGCCCTTCCTGAACACCCCTGGCACCAGCTTCGGCGGCGTCATGGCGCAGTTCGCCATGTACGCGCTGATCGCCATCGGGCTCAACGTGGTGGTCGGCCAGGCGGGGCTGCTCGACCTCGGCTACGTCGGCTTCTACGCCGTCGGCGCCTACACCGTCGGGCTGCTGACCAGCCCGAACAGCCCGTGGAACCAGACCGACGGCGGCTGGCTGAACGAGGACTGGGCCTGGCTGGCCTGCGTGCCCATCGCGATCGCGGTGACCGCGATGTCCGGACTGATCCTCGGCTCGCCCACGCTCCGGTTGCGCGGCGACTACCTGGCCATCGTGACGCTCGGCTTCGGCGAGATCGTCCGGCTGCTCGCCGACAACCTCGGCGACGTCACCAACGGTAGCCTCGGCCTCTCCGGCATCGCCTACCCGCGGGTCGGCGAGTCCGAGGAGCAGCCGAACGGCGTCTTCTCCGCGGGCAACGTCGGCGACCCGAACGCCTCGAACCTGCTGGACAAGGCGAACTCCGGCGTCTGGTGGTTCTGGGTCGGGATGATCCTGGTCGTGATCGTGCTGCTGATCGTCGGCAACCTGGAGCGCAGCCGGGTCGGCCGCGCCTGGGTGGCGATCCGCGAGGACGAGGACGCCGCCGAGGTCATGGGTGTGCCCGCCTTCAAGTTCAAGCTCTGGGCCTTCATGATCGGCGCCGCCATCGGCGGGCTCTCCGGCGCGCTCTACGCGGGCCAGGTGCAGTTCATCAACCCGACCGGCTTCAACATCATCAACTCCATGCTCTTCCTCTGCGCGGTGGTGATCGGCGGGCAGGGCAACAAGCTCGGCGTGATCGTCGGCGCGTTCATCATCGTCTGGCTGCCGAACCGGCTGATGTCGGTGCAGCTGGTCGAGCAGAGCGCCACCGGCTACGCGCTGCTGGCGCTGACCGTCGTCGCGCTGATCGCGGCGGTCGTCGGCTGGCGGCGGTGGGCGCGGCACCAGGAGGCCACCGGGGTGCGGTACGGCTACGTGCTGGGCTCGATCGCGGTGTTGATCGGGCTCTGCGTGGTACTCGGCAATGTGCTGGTCTTCCAGGAGCAGGGCGCGCAGTCGCTGGGCGACTTCAAGTACCTCTTCTTCGGCATCACCCTGGTGGTGCTGATGATCTTCCGGCCGCAGGGGCTCTTCCCGGTGCGGCAGAAGCTGCTCGCCTACGGCCGCCAGATCTACCAGGCCGTGCGCAGGCCGGCCGCCGAACCGATCGGAGAACGGGCATGACCGGGCCCGGCGCGGGTGACGCGCTGTTCGACAACGAGGACATGTCCGCCGGCTACCGCAAGCCGCCGGAGCCGGTGGAGTCCGCGGGCGACGTCGACGTCACCGCGGTGCTCCCGGTGCTCGCCGACGCCGACGCGGTGGCCGAGGTGGTGGCGCCGAGCCGGGCCATCGAGACCCCGGTCGGCGAGGCGCTGCTCCGCACCGACGGGCTCACCGTGAAGTTCGGCGGGTTGACCGCGCTGGACAGCGTGGACTTCGAGATCCGCCGCGGCGAGATCCTCGGGTTGATCGGGCCGAACGGCGCGGGCAAGACCACCTGCTTCAACGCCATCAGCGGGGTGTACCGGCCGACCTCGGGCACGGTGTACTTCGACGGCAAGCCGCTCACCAAAACCAAGCGCAACGCCATCACCCGGCTCGGCATCGCGCGCACCTTCCAGAACATCCGGCTCTTCGGCGAGATGACCGCGCTGGAGAACGTGGTGGTCGGCACCGACGCCAGGCACAAGACCTCGGTGCCCGGCGCCATCTTCCGCACCCCGCGGCACCGCCGCGAGGAGCGCGACGCCATCGAGCGCGGCATGGCGCTGCTGGAGTTCGTCGGCATCGCGCCGCGGGCGGTGGAGAAGGCGCGCAACCTCTCCTACGGTGACCAGCGCAGGCTGGAGATCGCCCGCGCGCTGGCCACCGAGCCCAAGCTGCTCTGCCTGGACGAGCCTGCCGCGGGGTTCAATCCGAGCGAGAAGTCGGCGCTCATGGAGCTGATCCGCAAGATCAGGGACGACGGCTTCACCGTGCTGCTCATCGAGCACGACATGCGGCTGGTGATGGGGGTGACCGACCGGATCGTGGTGCTGGAGTTCGGCCGCAAGATCGCCGACGGGCTGCCCGCCGAGATCCGGGAGAACCCGGCCGTGATCGCCGCCTACCTCGGCGTGCCGGACGACGACGAACAGGGGCAGTGATGGGTGACGCGGACGTGCTGCTCGAGGTCACCGACATGGTGGTCAACTACGGCAGGATCCAGGCGCTGCACGGCGTCTCGCTGCAGGTGCGGCAGGGCGAGCTGGTGACCCTGCTCGGCGCCAACGGCGCGGGCAAGACCACCACCATGCGCGCGCTCTCCGGGCTGCTCCCGCTCACCGGCGGAACGGTCGTCTTCGACGGCGAGGACATCACGCACGTCAAGGCGCACGACCGGGTGGGCCGCGGGCTCATCCAGGCGCCGGAGGGCCGCGGTGTCTTCCCCGGGATGACGGTGGTGGAGAACCTGGAGATGGGGTGCTACGCGCGCCCGTTCAAGGAGAAGGCGGAGTACACCAGGACCCTGGACTGGGTGTTCGAGCTCTTCCCCCGGTTGGCCGAGCGGCGCAAGCAGGTCGGCGGCACGCTCTCCGGCGGCGAGCAGCAGATGCTCGCCATCGGGCGCTCGCTGATGGCGCGGCCCCGGCTGCTGCTGCTCGACGAGCCGTCGATGGGGTTGGCGCCCATGGTGATCCAGCAGATCTTCCGGATCATCGGGCAGATCAACGCCGAGGGGACGACGGTGCTGCTGGTCGAGCAGAACGCGCAGCAGGCGCTGGCGCGCAGCACCCGCGCCTACATCCTGGAGACCGGCGAGGTGACCAAGACCGGCGGCGGCCGCGAGCTGCTCACCGATCCCGCCGTGAAATCGGCGTACCTCGGCGTCGGCTGAGCCGACCCCCGACCCCGTCGCGCGGCGGAAACTCCGGTGCCGCCGGAGTTTTCGCGACGGGCGGCGGGGTCGGGCACCGGGGGCGGGCGGTGTCGGCCGCCGACGAGGCGGTTGCGGCGCGCGGAGCGCTCCGCTTCCATGGAATCCGGCGGGGACGGGCAGCGGTGCCGGTGCCACCGCGGAGCTAGGGGGAACGATGAGCGGGCCGTGGTGGCGCAGGCCGCGCCGGCTGATCGCCCTCGCGGCGGGCGCGGCGGTGGTCGGGCTGGTGCTGGCCGCCGGGGTGATGCGGCCCGTGCACCGCGCGGAGCCGCCCACCGAGCTGCGCGCCGCGCGCGGCGTGACCGCGGGCCCCGGCTTCGCGGGGGTGCTCGGCGAGGCGGGCCGCCCGGCCGGTGACGACGCGCCGCCGGTGGCCGAGCTGCCGCTGGCCGGGGTGCCGCTGCGCGCCGGGCCGGACGCCCCCGACCCGCGCCCGGTCTTCGCGCTCGCCGACCACCCGCTGCTGGCCAGGCACGCCGGGCTGGCCAGGATCGGCTGCGAGCTGCCGCCGTGGCACGACGAACCGCGCGGCGCCGAGGCCTTCCTGCGGACGGCGCTGGACTGCCTGGACGACAGCTGGTCGGTGACGCTGCGCAATGCCGGGCTTCCCTTCCGCCCGCCGCGGCTGGAGTTGCGCGCCGCGGGCGCGCGCACCACCTGCCCGGACCGGCTGCCCGGCCCGGCGGACGGGCCGTTCTACTGTCCGGCCGAGGAGAGCATCGTGGTCCCGGCCGAGGCGCTGCGCCCGCTCGGCGCCGGGTCCGCGCGCGGCGCCCAGCTCGCCGCGCTCGGGCACCAGTACGGCCACCACGTGCAGCAGCTGGTCGGCATGGTGCGCGCCTACACCGACGCGCGCACCGCCGCGGGCTGGGGCTCCGAGCGCGGCCTGGAGCAGAGCCGCAGGCTGGAGCTGCAGGCGTGGTGCTTCGCGGGGATGTTCCTCGGCACCAACCACGGCCGCGGCGACATCGACCGGCGCACCTGGGAGGAGGCCGCGACCGCGGTGCGGGCGAGCGGCGACCGACCCGGCGACCCGCGGCTGCTCGGCAGCCAGGAGTCGGTGTGGGGCTGGTGGCGCTGGGGTTCGGACACCGGCGACACCTGGGAGTGCAACAGCTGGTACGCGGCCGCCGCGCACATCGGCTGAGCCGCGCGGGTCCCGGCCTCGGATGTCGGAGCCGGTCCCTAGACTCACCGGTGTGACTTCACCGACCACGCAGCCAGCCCCGTCCACCGCCGCGACCGCGGGTGGTGACCGGCCGACGCTGCTGCTGCTGGACGGGCACTCGATCGCCTACCGCGCCTTCTTCGCGCTGCCCGCGGAGAACTTCAAGACCGTCACCGGACAGACAACGAACGCCGTCTACGGCTTCACCGCCATGCTCATCAACCTGCTCCGGGACGAGAAGCCGACGCACGTGGCGGCCGCCTTCGACGTCTCCCGCGCGACCTTCCGCACCGAGGCGTACCCGGAGTACAAGGGCAACCGCAGCGCCACCCCGGACGAGTTCCGCGGCCAGGTGGAGCTGACCAAGGACGTGCTCGACGCGATGGGCATCCCGGTGATGGCGATCGAGGGGTACGAGGCCGACGACGTGATCGCCACCCTCACCACCCAGGCGCTGCGCGACGGCTTCCGGATCCTGGTCGTCACCGGCGACCGCGACGCCATCCAGCTGGTGAACGACGATGTCACCGTGCTCTACCCGCGCAAGGGCGTCTCCGACCTGACCCGCTTCACCCCGGACGAGGTGCAGACCAAGTACGGCCTCACCCCGGCCCAGTACCCGGACTACGCGGCGCTGCGCGGCGACCCGAGCGACAACCTGCCCGGCATCCCCGGCGTCGGCGAGAAGACCGCCGCCAAGTGGATCCGCGAGTTCGGCGACCTGAACGCCCTGGTCGACCGGGTGGACGAGGTCAAGGGCAAGGTCGGCGACGCGCTGCGCGCCAACCTGAGCAGCGTGGTGCTGAACCGGCAGCTCACCGAGCTGGTCAAGGACGTCCCGCTGCCGTACACCCCCGAGCAGCTGGCGCAGGCGCCGTGGGACCGGAACAAGATCCACCAGCTCTTCGACGACCTGGAGTTCCGGGTGCTGCGCGACCGGCTCTTCGAGACGCTGGCCCCGCCGGAGCCGGAGGCGGAGTCCGGCTTCGAGATCAGCGGCGGCGCGCTGGAGGTCGGCGCGGTCGGGGAGTGGCTCGCCGAGCACGCGAGAGCCGGTGCCAGGCACGGCCTCTCGGTGGTCGGCAGCGGCAGCCCGGCCGCGGGTGACGTGCGCGCGCTGGCCATCGCGGCGGCCGACGGCGAGGGCGGCTACATCGACACCACGATCCTCACCCCGGAGGACGAGGCGGCGCTCGGCGCCTGGCTGGCCGACCCCGACGTCCCCAAGGCGCTGCACGAGGCCAAGGCCGCCATGCACGCGCTGCGCGGCCGCGGCTGGACCCTGGGCGGGCTCGCCACCGACACCGCGCTCGCCGCCTACCTGGTCCGCCCCGGGCAGCGCAGCTTCAACCTGGACGACCTCTCGCTGCGCTACCTGCGCCGCGAGCTGCGCGCCGAGGTGGACGAGACCCCGCAGCTCTCGCTGCTCGACTCCGAGGACGCCGCCGACGTCGAGCTGGCCACCGCCGAGATGCTGCGCGCCCGCGCCGTCGCCGACCTGGCCGACGCGCTGGACGAGGAGCTGGCGAAGATCGAGTCGGTGCCGCTGCTCACCGAGATGGAGCTGCCGCTGCTCGGCGTGCTCGCCACCCTGGAGGAGTCCGGCATCGCGGTCGACACCGAGCAGCTGGGCACCCTGCAGCGCACCTTCGCGGACAAGGTGAACGACGCCGCCGAGGCGGCCTACGGCGTGATCGGCAAGCAGATCAACCTCGGCTCGCCCAAGCAGCTGCAGGTGGTGCTCTTCGACGAGCTGGAGATGCCGAAGACCAAGCGCACCAAGACCGGCTACACCACCGACGCGGACGCGCTGGAGTCGCTCTTCGAGAAGACCGAGCACCCGTTCCTGGAGCACCTGCTCGCGCACCGGGACGCCACCCGGCTCAAGGTCACGGTGGACGGGCTGCTCAAGTCGGTGGCCGACGACGGCCGCATCCACACCACCTTCAACCAGACCATCGCCGCCACCGGCAGGCTCTCGTCGACCGAGCCGAACCTGCAGAACATCCCGATCCGCACCGACACCGGCAGGCAGATCCGCGACACCTTCGTCGTCGGCGCCGACTACGCCGAGCTCATGACCGCCGACTACAGCCAGATCGAGATGCGGATCATGGCGCACCTCTCCGGCGACGAGGGGCTGATCGAGGCCTTCAACTCCGGCGAGGACCTGCACACCTTCGTCGCCTCCAAGGCCTTCGACATCCCGATCTCCGAGGTGCACCCGGAGATGCGGCGTCGGATCAAGGCCATGTCGTACGGCCTGGCCTACGGCCTGAGCGCCTTCGGCCTCTCCGCCCAGCTCAAGATCAGCACCGCCGAGGCGAAGGAGCAGATGGAGACCTACTTCGCCCGCTTCGGCCGGATCCGGGACTACCTGTACGAGGTGGTCGAGCAGGCCCGCAAGGTCGGCTACACGCAGACGCTCTTCGGCCGCCGCCGCTACCTGCCCGACCTGGACACCAGCAATCGGCAGCGCCGCGAGGCCGCCGAGCGGATGGCGCTGAACGCCCCGATCCAGGGCACCGCCGCCGACATCATCAAGGTCGCCATGATCAATGTGCACCGGGCGATCGAGGCCGCGGGGCTGCGCTCCCGGATGCTGCTGCAGATCCACGACGAGCTGGTCTTCGAGGTCGCCGCGGGCGAGCGGGACGAGCTGGAGCGGCTGGCGCGGGCGGAGATGTCGGCGGTGATCGAGATGTCGGTGCCGCTGGACGTCTCGGTGGGCACCGGGCGCAGCTGGAACGCCGCCGCGCACTGACCGCGGCCCGGCGCGGTCGTGTCCCCGGCCCGACGCGGTCGGGGCTGCCCGTCGGTGTCGAACGGCCCGCGCGCCCCCTGCCCGCGCGGGCCGGTCCGCGTCAGAACTCCAGCGCGCCCCGCGCGGGCCACGCGCCCTCGGCGCGGTGCTGCTGCACCACCCGGACCCAGACCTGCCAGGCCACCGTGCCCGCGGGCTGGTAGCGGTTGGTGTCCAGGTCCAAGGTGAGCTCGAAGTCCTCGTCCGGCTCGGGGGAGCGGCCGGTGCAGCGGGCGGCGACCAGGTAGCGGGCGGAGCGGTCGTCACCGTTGCCGAGCTCGTACTCGACCTGCCAGCGCACCGGGTGGATGCGGACGCCGCGCGGCTCCCTGCCCTCCGCGCCCGCCGCGCTGTAGTCGGCGGCCACCTCGTACTCGCCGAGCGCGGTGTACTCGTAGACCTCCCCGGTGCCGGAGTCGACCACGAACCGCACCGCCGCCGCGTCCTCGGGCAGGGGGGTGCAGACCCAGCCGCGTTCGAAGGGCACCGAGCGGAACTGCACCCCCGGGCCGAGGATCTCCGTCAGATGATGTTCGGCGCGCACCGTGTCGTCGGTCGGCTGGATCATGCTCGCTCTTCCCTTCCCCCGCTGCCGGGCCCGCGAAAGCGATTCGCGGACTTCTTCTTTCGGATCGGCGCCGGCTGCGCCGTCCGACATGGGTTTGGACGCGCGATCTGAACCTGGGGTTCCCCACTGTGACCGGGGCGACGTCGCGGGGGTTAGCGCATGAGTCGCCGGGCGAATCGGACCGCGGGGTACTCATGCGCCCCCGGCACCACCGCCCCCGCCCCGTGACCTCGCGCACAGCACCCGCCGTGAGCTGCGCGAACACTACTTCCCGGTAGCGCGGGAATCGGGTGTTAACGCGGTTGCCATCTCCGGGCGACATCCCTATTGTGAAAGCCGTGCCGTACCCCGCCCGCCACCGCGCCGCAGCGCTCGATATCGCAGACCGCGATCGCGCCGCGCGCATTCCGCTCACCGCGATGGTGGCGCGGCGACTTCTCGTAGTAGCTCGCCGTAGCGAGGTCTGATTCGGACCAGCCCCCTCGCTGCGGGCTTCCTCGAACGTTACTGCTGGTCACCCCTGTCCCATTCGGAAAAGACCCTCCGGGAAGACCAAATCTGCCATGACCATGTTGACGCTGGACATCGATACCTTCCGCACCGCCGCCCCCGCCGCCCTGCGGTCCGAGTGCGCCGGGCTCACCGACTCCGACTTCCAATCCCGCTACCTCGGCGAGGCGGGCCCGATCCGACTGGGCGACTGGTCGCCCGCGGACAGCCGCAGCGCCTGCTTCACCGCCACCCTCGAGTTCGCCGACCGGCTGCGCAGCGTGGTCGCCACCGGCAGCCCGGTGGCCGCCATGACCTCGGCGCTCTACACCGAGGGGTACCCCGTCGAGATCCTGCAGTTCCACCAGCGCCGCACCGCCGCCGGAACCGCGACCTTCGTCCGCTGTGAGCTGAACGGCCGCCGCGGCTGGGGCGCCGCGCTCGCCGACGACGGCCTGGAATCCACCGTCCGCGCCATGATCGCGGGCGTGAACGGGCTCGGTGCCTGACCGGCACCTCCCGAACGAATCGAGGGCCGCTCACGGATCGTGAGCGGCCCTCGTCGTCCGGGACAATCCGAATCAGGACAGCGCATCGGAGAATGCGCAGAGAATCGGTCGCCGGTCGAGGCGCGGTCGCATTTCCGTCTCTTGCCCGGCGCAGGCTGGATAGTTGATATCCCGAGCCGCAATGAGGTTATGAGTTGTTCCCCCTGAATTGATACCCCTGTCACGCCCCTACGTCGGGACCGGTCGGCCACAGAACTCCTGCTTTCCGTTGACAACCTCGAAGACCGATGATGATACTGGCATCGAGTTGATCGGTCTGCCGAGGCGAAAGCAATTGAATCTGCGGATATGACAAGAAGGAAAATGACAAACAGCCACCCCACCGTCGAGATCAGCAAAATGCCCCGCGGTGGCCCGGATGCATCGTGGATCAACCGCCGACTGCAAACAAAACGTCCGGAGATCACCGATCGCTACGATATCTCGGATAACATCAAGCAAAAGGTGATCGGGACCCTCGATCGTTTCGGTGAACGCTTCGGCCTCCATGCGTTGAACGCGCAGATGGTGCTGGCTCAGATCGAGGGGTTGGACAATCCCAGAATCCTGGAGATCGGCGCGGGTCACGGCGGCGTTTCGGCTGAGATCCTGCGTCTTCACCCCTCCGCCGAAGTGACCGTGAGCGACCTCGATCCGGGATCGGTGGCGAATATCGCCGCCGGTCCACTGGGCGAAGACCCGCGATGCACGGTCAAGGTGATCGATGCCACTGATATCGATGAACCGGAGAACAGCTTCGATCTCGTGGTATTCGCGGTCTCCATGCATCACCTTCCGCCCGGCGACGCTGTCAAGGTAATTGCCGATGCGACTCGTGTCGGTAAGAAGTTCCTGGTGATCGATTTGGAACGCTCCTCGACCCCGGGAATCCTGCTCGCTCCACTGCTGCTCATACCCACCGCGATCGCGGTGCTGATGGTCTCTCCGCCGTCGGCCGTACCTCTGTTCCTGCACGACTCGCTGATCGGAACACTCCGTGCCTACAGCCGAAGTGCTTTCTCGGCGCTCGGCGCCGCCGCAGATCCGGATATGATCATCGAGTTCCCGGCAGGCGGTCCCGAATTTCTGCCCTGGATTCCCATCGTGTTCACCAGAACCGACCGATCCAAGAATTCTCGGGACGAGGTGGAATGCTGAAAGCATCAGCGGCAACCGATCCGCGGGAAGAACAGTCACCGTTGACCGGTAGCGTCCAGATCAGGCCGCTGGCACCGAGCGAGATGTATTTCGCGCACGTCGAATATTACACCGGGAATGTCGCTCATCTATCCGCTCACCCCGATCTCGAAATCCTGACCAGGGCCTACGAGACATTGGTGAGCAACTATCCGGTCCTGAAGGGGCGGATCGAAGCGACTGCGACCGGTTACTCGCTCATGGCGGCGCGTGGAACCATGCCGCCGATTTCTGTCCTGGTCGGCGACCCGCGGCGGGCAGCCGGTACCACGACACTGCGTCAGAATCGCTCGGTGAGCGGGTTGGTCGTCGTGCGCGGCGTGGAGACCGCGAGCATCACCCTGTTCGTTCATCACAGCGTCGCCGATGGGCGGCACGGCCTGACGCTGTTCGGCGAGTTGTGGACGTACTACACCGAGATCGCCGCAGGGAGGCAGGTGGCGGAGCGGGTGCGTGACTACCCGCTGCCCGTCGAAGACCTGCTGCTCGCCCGTGGCATCGACAAGCTCGCCCCTGCCGAGTTCGCTGATCCACCGGTCTCCGGAACTCTCGGTGCACCGGGCCGCATCCCCGCCGGTGTCGGATCCATGACCGCAGGGGAACCGAACACGTCTGCACCGCAATTCGGACTGCTACCAGCAGACTGTTTCGAGTATCCGCAGCCGACACGCATCAGGTTGTCGACAGCTCAAACCGCCACGCTCGCAGCGCTGTGCCGCGAAGAGGTGGTGACGATCAACGGCCTGATCGGCGGAGCCATTCTGCTGGCCAGGGCCAGGATTCGGAATGCGAGGCTGTCCGAGCTGCTGTACTGCTACCCGGTTGATCTGCGTGACAGGGTGGTTCCGCCCATTGGGGGGGACCGAGGGAACCAACGTCGTCGGCACCGGTTTCTACCAGCCGGTCGACGACAACGCCGGGGTGCTCGACCTGGCCCGCGGGATCGGCGCGATGCTGGACGCCGGCCTCTCCGCGGGCATCATCCAGCAGGGACCGCTGCGGGCTGCCGAGACACCCATCGATAGCGAAGACACTCTCCTGCCACCCGGGATGGTCTTCGCCACCAATGTGGGAATTGTTCCCGTCCCGAGCACACCACCGGGACTGCGCATCACCGACTTCTGCATCACCATGGTCCACGATGCCGAGCGGGTTACAGCGCGAAAGTTGGGGGCGCTCGGTGACGGTGCCGTCTTCTTCTATACCTTCGACGGCCGGCTGAGTATCGAGGCTGCCGACAGTCCCGCTGTCATCGGTGAGATCGGCGCTACGTTGTACGCAACCATTCGCGCAGCGGAATCGAAGCTGAGTTCAGCCGGATGATCATCGGTGGTAGGCGCTCGAGATCGCTGACGAAAGGCGTGCCGCAGGGCCACTTCGAGTTGTGACCCCGCCACAGCCCGGGCGTTTCCGCTGCCCGGGCTGTGCACGAGCCCTGCTCGATGGACTGCCTACGTCGACCTACTCCGAACTGATCGGTTATTCCGCGGCGGGCTGCTGCTCGGCGAGCTGCTTGCGCACCTCGTCCATGTCCAGCGCCTTCACCTGGGAGACCAGGTCCTCCAGCGCGGCCGGGGGCAGCGCGCCGGGCTGCGCGAAGACCAGCACGCCCTCGCGGAACGCCATGATGGTCGGGATCGAGCGGATGTTGGCGGCGGCGGCGAGGCTCTGCTCGGCCTCGGTGTCCACCTTGCCGTGCACCACGTCGGGGTGCTTGTCGGCGGACGCCTCGAAGGTGGGCGCGAAGCTCTTGCACGGACCGCACCACGAGGCCCAGAAATCGACGAGTACCACGTCGTTCCCGGTCACAACCTCGTCGAAGTTCTGCTGGGTCAGCGTCTGGGTGGCCATGTCGTCCTCTCGTTGCGTGTGCCTGCTGTAACGCGGGCGTACCGACTTATCTTCCACGGACCGGCCACTCGCGGCGCCGATCGCCGTCCCATCGGCGAATACCCACGACCTCAGCCGGGGAATCACCGTCGGCCGCGACCAGCCCCGCCGCCGCGCCGAGCCGCTCCGGCGGAACCCGCTTCGCCAGCGTCACGTGCGGGGTCCAGGAATCGGGGGCGACGTGCTCGGGAACGCCGGGCGCGGCCCCGATCGCGGCGTGCACCGCGCGGTGCAGGTCGAGCAGCGCGCGGGTCGGGATCACCAGCCGGACCAGGACCAGCCGTTTCACGCCGAAGACCATGAGGCTGCCGACGGTGACCGGGAAGGGCTCGAACTTCAGCTCGAACAGCGCGGCCTCGGCCGCAGGCGGCAGCTCGGCGGCGACCGCGGCGGTGATGTGCGGCCGGTTCGAGGCACCGGTGTGCGCGGCCTGGCTGGGCAGCCCGGCCGCGGCGAGCGCCTGCCACTGCGCCCGCACCGCGGCCTCGGCCGCCGCGTCCAGCAGCAGTTCGACGGACTGCACCATGATCGTCCGACGGTAACCGACCCCGCGGTCCCGCGCGCCGGAACCGCGCGCCACGATGAACCGGTGAGCGGAAGCACGGAGGGCGGGCTGCGGCTCGGCGTACTGGACGGCGACGGCATCGGCCCGGAGGTGGTGGCGGCCACCACGGCGGTGGTCGACGCGGCGCTCGCCGCGGCGGGCGCGCCGCCGGTCGGGTGGGTGCCGCTGCCGTACGGGCGCGCCGCGCTGGACGAGTTCGGCGACGCGGTGCCGGAGCGGACGCTGCGCGAGCTGGAGCGGGTGGACGCCTGGATCCTCGGCCCGCACGACAATGCCTCCTACCCGGGCGGGCACGCCGACCCGCCGAGCGGGCGGATCCGCAGGCACTTCCGGCTCTTCGCGAACATCCGCCCGGCCAGGGCGTTCCCGGGCGTGCGCGCGGTGGCGCCCGATATCGACCTGGTGATCGTGCGGGAGAACACCGAGGGCTTCTACGCCGACCGGAACATGGCGATCGGGTCGGGGGAGTTCGCGCCGACGCCGGACGTCGCGCTCGCGGTCGCGGTGATCACCAGGGCGGGCAGCACCGCCATCGCGCACGAGGCGTTCCGGCTGGCCAGGGCCCGGCGCAACCGCCTCACCATCGTGCACAAGGCCAATGTGCTCCCGCTGACGATGGGGCTCTTCCGGTCGGTCTGCTACGCGGTCGCCGCCGAGTACCCGGAGGTGACGGTGGTGGACGAGCACGTCGACGCGGCCGCGGCGCACCTGGTTCGCGCCCCCGCCGACTACGACGTGCTGGTGACCGAGAACCTGTTCGGCGACATCCTCTCCGATCTGGCCGGTGAGCTGAGCGGATCGCTCGGCACCGCACCCTCGGTGAACTGCTCGGCGAGCCGGGCCATGGCGCAGGCGGTGCACGGCGCCGCACCGGACATCGCGGGCCGCGGCATCGCGAATCCGGTTGCGCTGCAGGGCAGTGCTGCGCTGTTGCTGCGCTGGCTCGGCGAGCGCGGCGGCGATCAACGGGTGCTGACGGCGGCGGCTGCGCTGGACCGCGCGCTCGGCGGGGTGCTCGCGGCGGGCATCGCCACCCCCGATCTCGGCGGCACCGCCACCACCAGCGAGTTCACCGCCGCGGTCGAACGGGCGCTCGGCTCGCCGTAATGCCGCGGGCGGACGTTACCCGGCATTAATGTTCGGTTACTGTGCCACCACGGACGGTGCCGGTCGCCTAGATTTGCCGAACGGGCGGTGCCGCCCGGATTGTGCGATGACGACGTGTGGAGGGCTGCTGTGGCTGTTCGATCGGTGCTTGGCAGGCGTGCCCTGCGGGTGATGTGTGTCCTGACCGGTGGCGCGCTCGTCCTGACCGGGTGCACCAGCAATACCGAGGACGCGGGCTCCGGGAACGAGGCGGAGAAGGTCCAGGTCGAGAAGGTCGACGCCATCGCCGCGCAGCTGCCGGACAAGCAGAAGCAGTCCGGCAAGCTGGTGATCGGGGTCAACGTGCCCTACCAGCCGAACGAGTACAAGGACGCCTCCGGCAAGATCGTCGGCTTCGACGTCGACCTGATGAACGCCGTGACCGGCGTCCTCGGCATCCAGCCCGAGTACGTGGAGTCCGCCTTCGAGAAGATCATCCCGGCCATCCAGGCGGGCACCTACGACGTCGGCATGTCCTCGATCACCGACTCCAAGGAGCGCGAGGAGCAGGTGGACTTCACCACCTACTTCAACGCGGGCATCCAGTGGGCGCAGCAGACCGGCAAGCCGGTCGACCCGGAGAACGCCTGCGGCAAGAAGGTCGCGGTGCAGGCCACCACCGTCGAGCACACCGACGAGGTGCCCGCCAAGAGCACCGCTTGCGTGGCCGCGGGCAAGCCCGCCATCGACATCCAGGCCTTCGACGAGCAGAGCCAGGCCACCAACGCGCTGGTGCTCGGGCAGGTGGACGCCATGTCCGCCGACTCGCCGGTCACCGCGTACGCCATCAAGCAGGGCGGCGGCAAGATCGAGTCCGCCGGGCCGGTGTTCGACTCCGCGCCGTACGGCTGGGCCGTGCCGAAGGGCTCGCCGCTGGCCGCGGCGCTGCAGAAGGCGGTGCAGCACCTGATCGACAACGGGCAGTACAGGACCATCACGGAGAACTGGGGTGTGCAGGACGGCGCCATCACCACCTCGGTGATCAACGGCGCGACCAGCTGAGATGGCGGTCGACACCGCCAAGCCGGAGAGCGCCGAACCGGAGCCGATCAAGGCGGTCCCGCTGCGCAGGCCCGGCCGCTGGATCGCGGCCGGGCTGATCCTGGCGCTGGTCGGGCTCTTCCTCTACGGCGCCGCCACCAACGAGGCATACCGCTGGGACACCTACTGGGCCTACCTGCGCGACGAGCGCATCGTCGCGGGCGCGGTGGTGACGCTCGAGCTCACCGTGCTCGCCATGCTGATCGCGGTGCTGCTCGGCACCGTCCTCGCGGTCATGCGGCTCTCGCCGAACCCGGTGCTGCGCGCCACCGCCTGGGTGTACCTGTGGATCTTCCGCGGCACCCCGGTCTTCGTGCAGCTGGTGTTCTGGGGGCTGGTTCCCTCGCTGTACCGGCAGGTCCAGCTCGGGGTGCCGTTCGGGCCGAGCTTCTTCGAGCTGGACGTGCAGGGGCTGCAGGCCGCGTTCGCCTTCGCGGTGATCGGGCTCGGGCTGAACGAGGCCGCGTACATGGCCGAGATCGTGCGCGCCGGGATCAACTCGGTGGGCGAGGGGCAGCGCGAGGCCTCGACGGCGCTCGGCATGTCCTGGAGCCAGACCATGCGCCGCACGGTGCTGCCGCAGGCCATGCGGGTGATCATCCCGCCCACCGGCAACGAGCTGATCGGCATGCTCAAGACCACCTCGCTGGTGACCGCGATCCCGCTCAGCACCGACCTCTACGGCCGGGCCAGGGACATCTACGGGGTGAACTTCCAGCCGATCCCGCTGCTGCTGGTGACCGCGACCTGGTACCTGGCGATCACCAGCGTGCTCATGGTCGGGCAGTTCTACCTGGAGCGGTACTACTCGCGCGGGGCCTCCCGCCAGCTCACCGCCAAGCAGCTGCGGGAGCTGGCCGACGCGCAGAAGGTGGTGGAGCCGCGGTGACCGAACCGATGATCCGGGCGGACCGGGTGTGCAAGAGCTTCGGCGCGCTCCGGGTGCTGCGCGGGGTCTCGCTGGAGGTGGCGCGCGGCGAGGTGCTCTGCCTGATCGGGCCGTCCGGATCCGGCAAGTCCACCTTCCTGCGCTGCATCAACCACCTGGAGCAGGTGAACGCGGGCAGGCTCTATGTGGACGGCGAGCTGGTCGGGTACCGGGAGAAGAACGGCAAGCTCTACGAGCTGCACCCACGGGTCGCGGCGAAGCAGCGCCGCGAGATCGGCATGGTGTTCCAGCACTTCAACCTGTTCCCGCACCGCACCGCGCTGGAGAACCTGATCGAGGCGCCCACCCAGGTGAAGCGGATCCGCAAGGCGGACGCGGTGGCGCGGGCCAAGGAGCTGCTGGACCGGGTCGGCATGGTGGAGAAGGCGAACGCCTACCCCGCCCAGCTCTCCGGCGGGCAGCAGCAGCGCGTCGCCATCGCGCGGGCGCTGGCCATGGACCTCAAGCTCATGCTCTTCGACGAGCCCACCTCCGCGCTCGACCCGGAGCTGGTCGGCGAGGTGCTGACCGTCATGCGCGAGCTGGCCGCCGACGGCATGACCATGGTGGTGGTGACGCACGAGATGGGCTTCGCCCGCGAGGTCGCCGACCAGCTGGTGTTCATGGACGGCGGGGTCGTGGTGGAGTCCGGGGCGCCGAAAGAGGTGCTGGCGGCGCCGAAACAGGAACGCACGCAGGCGTTCCTGTCCCGGCTGCTGTAACCCGACGCTGCCGCCCAGGCAGGGCGAACGCGCCCGTGCGGCGGGCGCGCCAGGGGGTGCTTCAGGCCGAAGCGAAAGCCGCGCGGAGTGCGCCGACCAAGGCCGTCGCCGCGGGGCCGCGGGAGTGCTCGGCGTTCCAGGCCAGGGCGAGGCGCCCGCGGATCTCGGGGACCAGGGGGATCGCGCGGACGCCGAAGGCAGCCGCCTCCTCGGGCCCGAGCCCGGGCACGACGGCGATTCCGAGCCCGCGCGCGGCGAGCCGCAGCAGCAGCGGGGGAGCGGCCGCCTCGAAGGCGACCTCGGCGCGGAACCCCGCCGCCGCGCACGCCGTCTCCAGCTCGGCCCTGACCCCGGTGCCGGTGGGCAGGCAGATCAGCGGTCGGCCGCGCAGCGCGCGCAGCTCCAGCGCCGCCCCGAATTCATCGGCGTCCGCAGGCACCGCCGCGACCACCGGGGTGTCCAGCACGATCTGCACCCCGAGCCGGGGGTCCGGCGGGTCGCTGGTGAGCGAGACCAGCGCGGCGTCCAGCTCTCCGCGCAGCACCGCCGCCAGCATCGCGGCGGAGGTGTCCTCGGTGAGGCCGATGGTGACACCGGGGTGCGCGGCGTGGAACCCGGCGAGCGCCTCCGCCACGTCGAACTCGTCCGCGGTGGCCCCGGTGACGAGCCCGATCCGCACCTGCCCACGCAGCAGCCCGGTGAACTCCTCCGCCACCCGCCCGGCTCGCTCCGCCGCGGCCAGCGCCGCCCTGGCGTGCGGCAGCACCGCCGCCCCCGCCTCGGTGAGCGCCACCCGCCTGCCCGTCCGGTGCAGCAGCGGCAGCCCGAGCTCCTTCTCCAGCTGCCGCAGCTGCGCGCTCAACCCCGGCTGGGTGACGTGCAGCCGCTCGGCGGCCCGGGTGAAGCCGCCCTCGTCGACGATCGCGACGAAGTAGCGCAGGTGGCGCAGTTCCATAATCGACGGTTATCCGATCTATCAGAACTATCTGTTTCACTTCTACTCTACGGCGCGCCAGGGTGGAGTCATGGAGAGTTTCCAGACCGCCTACGCCCACAACCCTGACCGGATCGTCACCCCGCGGACCGCGGGCGAGGTCGCCGCCGCCGTCCGGCACGCCACCGAGCGGGACCTGCCGATCGGCGTGCACGCCACCGGCCACGGCCTCTCGGTCCCGCTCGACAGCGGCGTGCTCATCGACACCTCCCACCTCGATGACCTGCGGATCGACCCGGAGACCCGCATCGCCCGCGTCGGGGCCGGCGTGCGCGCGGGCGCCCTGTTGCGGGCCGCGGCGGCGCACGGCCTCGCCCCGCTCACCGGCTCCTCGCCCTCGGTCAGCGTCGTCGGCTACCTGCTCGGCAGCGGCCTCGGGCTGCTCGCCAGGCGCTACGGCTACGCCGCCGACCGGGTGCGCGCCCTCGAGCTGGTCACCGCCGACGGTGCGCAGCGCAGGCTGGTACCCGGCGACGCGCTGTTCGGCGCGGTGCTCGGCACCGTCGGCAACTTCGGCGTGGTCACCGCCGTCGAGCTGGAGCTGCTCCCGGTGACCGCGATCTACGGCGGCCAGCTGGTCTTCGACGCCGAGCACACCGAACCGGTGCTGGACGCCTGGCGCGCCTGGGCCGCGACCACTCCTGACACCGTGACCTCCTCGGCCGGGCTGCTCACCTACCCCGACCTCGACCAGCTGCCGCCGCTCCTGCGCGGCCGCTCGGCGGTGATCCTGCGCTTCGCCGTCGACGGTACCGAGGCCGAGGGGGAGCGGCTGGTCGCCCCGCTGCGCGCGGTCGGCACGCCGGTCGCCGACGACCTGCGGGTCATGCCGTACGCGGAGTCCGGCAGCATCCACCGCGAACCGCCGGAGCCGCACGGCTACGCCGCCACCAACGCGCTGCTGTCGCACTTCGACGCCGCGGCCCAGCGCGCCCTGCTCGACGCGACCGGCCCCGAGGTCGTCGTCGACATCAGGCAGCTCGGCGGCGCGCTGCGCGAGCCGGGGGAATCCGGCGCCGCCATCGACTTCCGCGCGGCGGAGTTCCTGGTCCGGGTGATCACCGCCGCCGACGGCCGCGGCCGGGTCCCCGCGCTCGACGCCGTGCGCGCCGCACTGGCCCCCGTGACCGTGGGGCACCAGCTCGGCTTCCTCTACGGCGCCGCCGACGCGGCGGGCGAGGCGCAGACCAGGGCCGGTTTCACGCCCGCGACCTACGCCCGGCTGGCCGCGCTCAAGGCCGAGTACGACCCCGCCGCCCGCTTCCGCGCCACCCGCGCCATCGTGCCCGCGCACTGACCCTTCCGGCGAACCGCGCTCCCTGCTATCGTGGTGATATCACTTTGATACTGGGAGGATGTCATGGAGTTCCGACCCGCATGGCGCGTCAACGGATTCGCGGTTCTGGTGGCGTGGTTCGTGCTCACGCTCGGCTTCGGTGCGGCCGCCGCCTACGGCTTCGTGGTGGCGAGCCGCGACGGCAGCGCCCCTGCGCTGATCGCCGCGATCGCCGCCACCGTGCTCGCCGTCGTCGTGCTGATCCTGGCCACCGGCCTGACCGTGGTGAACCCGAACGAGGCGAAGATCGTCCAGTTCTTCGGCCGCTACATCGGCTCGGTCAGCGAGCCGGGGTTCTTCGCGGTGCTCCCGCTCACCGACCGCAAGGTCATCTCGCTGCGGGTGCGCAACTTCGAGACGCAGAAGCTGAAGGTCAACGACGCCGACGGCAGCCCGGTCGAGATCGCGGCGGTCGTGGTCTACCGGGTGGTGGACAGCTTCAAGGCGGCCTTCGCGGTGGACGACTACGAGGAGTACGTCGAGACCCAGTCCGAGGCGGCGGTCCGGCACCTGGCGACCACGCACCCGTACGACTCGCACGAGGACGGCGGCACCAGCCTGCGGGACGGCGCCGAGGTCGCCGAGGAGCTCACCGTCGAACTGCGCGAGCGCACCGGGCTGGCGGGCATCGAGGTGCTGGAGGCCAGGATCACGCACCTCGCCTACGCCCCGGAGATCGCCCAGGCCATGCTGGTGCGGCAGCAGGCCGCGCAGGTGGTGGCGGCGCGCACCAGGATCGTGGAGGGCGCGGTCGGGATGGTCGGGCTGGCGCTGGACCGGCTCAGCGAGCAGGGCGTCGTCGAGCTGGACGAGGAGCGCCGCGCCACCATGGTCTCCAACCTGCTGGTGGTGCTCTGCGGGGACCGGCCGACGCAGCCCGTGGTCAACGCGGGCTCGCTCTACGGCTGAGCGGGGGCCCGGATGGCAGAACGCAAGAAACTCCTGCTCCGCCTGGATCCGGCGGTGTACGACGCGATCGCCAGGTGGGCCGCCGACGACCTGCGCAGTGTGAACGCCCAGATGGAGTTCGCGCTCCGGCTCGCGCTCGACCAGGCGGGCCGGAATCCGAAACGCGGTCGGGTCGAACAGGATCCGGCCGGGGAGGCCGAATCGGAGCCGTGACGGTTCCGGGCAGCGGGGCGAGTGCCGGTGGCAC
>NZ_JBHVAK010000069.1:0-34485 GCF_042667085.1 Nocardia sp. NPDC057353 | reverse complement strand
CATTGGGTGCGGAATGTGCGGGATACGGTGCGGTTCGCGGATGGGGTTGAGGCGTTGCGGGGGGTGGGGGTGACCCGCTTCCTCGAGCTCGGCCCCGGCGCGGTGCTCGCCTCGCTGATCCGGGAGTGCGTCTCCGATGCGGATGCGGTAGTGGCGGTGTCGATGCGGCCGGGCCGGGCCGAGGTCCCGGTCCTGCTCGACGGGCTGGGAACCCTGTTCACGGACGGCGTCGCGGTGGACTGGTCGCCGGTGCTCGCCGGCGGCGCGCGGGCCGAGGTCCCGACCTATGCCTTCCAGCGCTCCCGCTACTGGTTGGAGCGTCCGGCCCCCGCGGCGCCGGACGCGGAGTTCTTGGACCTCCTGCTCGCGGGCGATGTCGGCGCGACACTCGGGGTGGATGCCGACGCGCCCGCGGGCGCTGTGATCCGCGCGCTCACCGCGTGGGGCGACCGCCGCGGCACCGACTCGTGGCTCTACCGCGAGAGCTGGCGCCCGGTCCCGGCGCCGCTCGGGCGGCCCGCGGGCACCTGGCTGGTCGTCGGCGCCGCCGACGGTATCTGCCGGGAACTCGGCCGCGCGGCCGATGTCGTCCGGGTCGACGCGGACGGCGACCGGGTCGCGCTCGCCGAGCGGCTGCGCGCCCTTCCCCCGCCCACCGGGGTGCTTGCGGTGCTCGACCCGGACGCCCCGCCGCACCCGGCGCGGACCGTCGTCCCCCTCGACCTCGCCGCGACGGTCGCGCTGCTGCAGGCGCTGGGTGACGCGGACATCGACGCCCCGCTGTGGGTGGTCACCCGTGGCGCCGTCGCGGCGCTGCCCGGCGATCCGCCGCCGTCGCCCGCGCACGCCCAGGTGTGGGGGCTGGGCCGGGTGGCCGCGCTGGAACACCCCGGCCGCTGGGGCGGGCTGATCGATCTGCCCGCCGCCGCCGACGACACGGCGGTGGCACGGCTGGTCGCCGCCGTCTCCGGCCGCGGGCAGGAGGATCAGCTCGCCGTCCGCGCGACCGGGCTCCTGGCCAGGCGGCTGACCAGGGCAGACGGCCTCGCCGCCGACCCGTGGCGACCGCACGGCACGGTGCTGATCACCGGCGGTACCGGCGGGATCGGCGCGCACCTCGCGCGCTGGGCCGCCGGGAACGGCGCGGAGCGGGTGGTCCTGGTGAGCAGGCGGGGCGCCGCGGCCCCCGGTGCGGACGCGCTCCTCGCCGAGCTGCGCGGCTCGGGCGCCGAGGTACTGGCCGCGGCCTGCGACACGACCGATCGCGGCGCGCTCGCCGCACTGCTGGCCGGGCTGCCAGGCCCGGTCACCGGGGTGCTGCACGCGGCGGGGGTCGCCGGGTTCGCGCCGATCGCCGAGCTGACGGTGGACGGGATCGCCGACGAGATCGCGGCCAAGGTGACCGGTGCCGAACTGCTGGACGAGCTGACCCGCGACCACCCGATCGAGGCCTTCGTTCTGTTCTCCTCCGGCGCCGCCGCCTGGGGCGGCGGGCGGCAGGGCGCCTACGCGGCGGGCAACGCGCACCTGGACGCGCTGGCGCGGCGCAGGCACGCCGCCGGGCTGCCCGCCACCGCCATTGCCTGGGGCGGCTGGGCGGGCGGCGGGATGGCGTCCAGCGCGGAGACCGAGGAGTTGCTGCTCCGGAACGGGGTGCGGCCCATGCGGCCCGAACTCGCCGTGGCCGCGCTGGCCCGCGCGGCGGGGTCGGGCGAGCCGCACCTGGTGGTCGCCGACATCGACTGGCGCGGCTTCGTCCCCCCCTTCACCATCGCCAGGCCGAGCCCACTGCTCGGCGAGCTGACCGCGGCGGCGGCCACCGTTGCCGCAGCGCCGTCCGCGCGCGCACCCGGCGACCTCGGGGAGCTCGTCCTGCGGGAGGTCGCCGCCACGCTCGGCTACTCGGCGCCGGGGGAGGTCGAATCCAGGCGGTCCTTCAGGGAGCTCGGCTTCGACTCGCTCGCCGCCGTCGAGTTCCGGGACCGATTGGCCGCCGCCATCGGCCGCGAACTGCCCGCAACCCTGGTCTTCGACCACCCCACCCCGGATGCCGTGCTGCGCTACCTGCGCGAACCGGAGCCGGGCACGGCGGAGGACCGGGCCGATCCGGTGCGGGCGGGCGGCGCGGACCCGGTGGTGATCACCGCGACGGCCTGCCGCTTCCCCGGCGGCATCACCTCGTCCGGCGAGCTGTGGCGGGTGGTGGCGGACGGCGTTGACGCCATCGGCGGCTTCCCCGCCGACCGGGGTTGGGAGCTGGATGCCCTGCCCCCCGTCGGCGGCGGATTCCTCCACGGCGCGGCCGATTTCGATGCGGGGCTGTTCGGGATATCGCCGCGCGAGGCGGTGGCGATGGACCCCCAGCAGCGGCTGCTGCTCGAGGCGTCGTGGGAGCTGTTCGAGCGGGCCGGTATCGCCCCCGACAGCATGGGCGGCAGCACGACCGGCGTCTTCGTCGGCGCCTCCGCGAACGACTACGCACGGCCGGGCGCCGATTCCGGGCAGGACGGCGCGGGCCATGCGCTCACCGGGACCGCGGCCGGGGTGCTCTCCGGGCGGATCTCCTATACCTACGGCCTGGAGGGGCCCGCGGTCACCGTCGACACCGCGTGCTCGTCGTCGCTGGTCGCGCTCGACCTCGCGGTGCGCTCGATCCGGGACGGCGACTGCGCGATGGCGGTCGTCGGCGGGGTCGCGGTCATGCCGACCCCGTTCGCCTTCACCGAGTTCGCGCGGCAGGGCGGGCTGGCGGGCGACGGCCGGTGCAAGTCGTTCGCGGCCGCCGCGGACGGCACCGGCTGGGCCGAGGGCGCCGGCCTCGTGCTGCTGGAGCGGCGCTCCGCGGCACGGGCGGCGGGCCGCCGGGTGCTCGCGGTGGTGCGCGGCAGCGCGGTGAACCAGGACGGCGCCTCCAACGGCCTCACCGCGCCGAACGGCCCCGCCCAGCAGCGGGTGATCAGGCGGGCGCTGGCGAACGCCGGCCTCACCGCCGCCGATGTCGACGTCGTCGAGGCGCACGGCACCGGAACCACGCTGGGCGATCCGATCGAGGCGCAGGCGCTGCTCGCCACCTACGGCCGCGACCGCGCCCCGGACCGGCCGCTGCTGCTCGGCTCGATCAAGTCGAATATCGGGCACACCCAGGCCGCCTCCGGCCTGGCCGGGGTGATCAAGATGGTGGAGGCGCTGAACCGGGGCATCGTGCCTGCCACCCTGCACGTCGACGCGCCGACGCCGCACGTGGACTGGGGCGCGGGCGGGGTCGCGCCGGTGACCGCCTCGGTGCCGTGGCCGGAGACCGGCCGGGTCCGCCGGGCGGGCGTCTCGTCCTTCGGGATCAGCGGCACCAACGCGCACGTGCTGCTGGAGCAGGCCGATGACCACGTGCCCGCCGCACCGTCCGGCGGCCCCGCCGCCGACGTCCCGGTGGTGCTCTCCGCGGCCTCCGCCGCGGCGCTCCGCGGCCAGGCCGAGCTGCTCCGGAGCCACCTCGCGGAGCACAGCGAGGCCGACGGCCTGCACGACGTGGCATGGACGCTGGCGACCGCGCGGGCCGCGCTCCCCGTCGTCGCGGTACTCACCGCCGCGGACCGGGAATCGCTGCTCGACGGCCTGGCCCGACTCGCCGCGGGCCGGACGGGACCGGGGGTGCACACCGGGACCGGCGGCGCGGGCGGTGTCGCCGTGGTCTTCGCCGGGCAGGGCTCGCAGCGCGCGGGCATGGGCCGGGAGCTGTACGAGCGGTACCCGGTCTTCGCCGCCGCGCTGGACGAGGCATGCGGCCACATCGACCCGCTGCTCGGCCGCGCGCTGCGCGACATCGTGTTCGACGAGCCGGAGCTGATCGACCGCACCGAGTTCGCCCAGCCCGCGCTGTTCGCGGTGGAGTACGCGCTCTTCCGGCTGATCACGGCGTACGGGGTCGTCCCCGACCACCTCGTCGGCCACTCGGTCGGCGAGATCACGGCGGTCTGCGCGGCGGGTGCGGTGCCGCTCGCCGAGGCGGCCAGGCTCGTGGTCGCGCGGGGCGCGCTGATGCAGCGGCTGCCCGCGGGCCGGAACGGCAGCGGCGGCGCCATGGTCGCGATCGAGGCCACCGAGGCCGAGATCCAGGCGCATCTTTCGGCGGAGGTGCAGCTGGCGGCGGTGAACGGTCCGCGCGCGGTGGTGCTCGCGGGGGTCGCCGACGCCGTGCACCAGGTCGCGGAGCTACTGGCCGCGGCGGGCAGGCGGGTGCGGCGGCTGCCGGTGTCGCACGCCTTCCACTCGGCGCTGATGGAGCCGATGCTCGCGGAGTTCGCGGAGCTCTGCGCGACGATCAGCACCGCGGAGCCGCGGATTCCGGTGCTCTCGAACGTCACCGGCGCAGTGCTCACCGCGGCCGAGCTCGCCGACCCGGCGTACTGGGTGCGGCACGCGCGGGAACCGGTCCGCTTCGCCGCCGGGGTGCGCGCGCTCGCCGCGCGCGGCACCGGCCGGTACGTGGTGGTCGATCCCGCCGCCGCGCTCGTCCCCATGGTGCAGCAGAACCTCGCAGGCTCCGAGCAGGCGCCGGTCGTCCCGGTCATGCGCGCCGATCGGCCCGAGGCCGAGGCGCTGCTCGCCGCGCTCGCCGCGCTCGCCGCCGACGGCGTCCCGATCGACTGGCGGGGGTACCTCGGCGCGGGCCGGCTGCTTCCGCTCCCCACCTACGCGTTCCAGCGCGAACGCTTCTGGGCGGGCCCCGCCCCCCGCTCCGGCGCCGACCTGCACCGGCTGGACTGGATTCCGGTCACCGCCGCGCGGGCGCAGCAGCCGGGGATGGTGCTCGCCGGCCCCGCGGCGGACGGTGCGGCGGCCTTCGACGCCGCGTACCCCGACCTCCCCGCGCTGCTCGCCGCGGCGGGCGACGTCCCGGACACCGTCGTCGCCCCGCTGTTGCCCGCCACCGGTGAGCTGCCCGCACTGGCGCACACCGGGGCCGCCGCCGCGCTGGGCGCGCTCCGCGCGTGGCTGTCCGACCCGCGGACCGCGCGGAGCACGCTGGTGATCGTGACGCGCGGCGCCGTCGCCGCCGTGCCGGGCGACGACGCGCCCGACCTCGGCAACGCCCCGGTGTGGGGGCTGGTCCGCTCGGCGCGCGCCGAACACCCCGGCCGGATCGTGCTGGCCGACCTGGACGGCGCCGAGCTCTCGGCGCCCGCCATCGGCGCGCTGCTCGCCGCGAGCGAACCCGAGGTCGCGCTGCGCGAGGGCAGGCTGTACGCACCGCGCATCGCCCCGCTGCGGCACCGGGCCGATGCGAGACCGTCCTTCGACCCCGAGGCGACGGTGCTGCTGACCGGGGCGGGCGGTGCGCTGGGCACGGCGGTGGCGCGGCACCTGGTCGCGCGGCACGGGGTCCGGCGGATGGTGCTCGCAGGCAGGCGCGGAGCCGGGGCACCCGGCCTCGCCGAGCTGGCCGCCGAGCTGGCCGCCGCAGGCGCCGAGCTCGAGGTCGCCGCCTGCGACATCGCCGACCGGGATGCCGTCGCCGCGCTGCTGGCGCGGATCCAGGGACGGCTGGGGGCGGTGATCCACGCGGCGGGCGTGCTGGACGACGCCGCGGTGCTCTCGCTCGACGACGCCGGGCTCGGCACCGTGCTGCGCCCCAAGGTCGACGGCGCCTGGCACCTGCACGAGCTGACCCAGCGCGCGGAGCTGGACCACTTCGTGCTGTTCTCCTCGGCGGCGGCGACCTTCGGTACCGCGGGCCAGGCGAACTACACCGCCGCCAACGCCTTCCTCGACGCGCTCGCCGCGCACCGGCGTGCCCGCGGCCTGCCCGCGACCGCGGTGGCATGGGGGCTCTGGGACACCGCGGACGGCATGGGCAGCGGGCTCGGCGCGGCCGAGCACGCCCGCTTCGCCCGCTTCGGCGCGGCGCCGCTGACCGTCGGCCACGGCCTCCGGCTCTTCGACGCCGCGCTGGCCACCGGCCACCCGCGGCCGATCCCGATCCGGCTCGACCACTCCGCGGCCGACCCCGCCGAGCTGCCCGCGCTGCTGCGCGGGGCACCGGCGCCGGCGCCGGTGCCGCCGGCGCGGCCGAGGATCGCGGACGACCTCGCCCTCGCCCCCGCCGAGCACCGCGGCGGGCTCGTGCTCGACCTGGTGCTCGCCGAGGTCGCCGCGGTGCTCGGCCATCGCTCGGCGGCGGGGATCGCCACCGGCGCGGCCTTCTCCGAGCTCGGCTTCGACTCGCTGATCGCGGTGGAGCTGCGGAATCGCCTGGTCCTCGCGACCGGGCTCCCGCTCCCGCCCTCGCTCGCCTTCGACCACCCCACCGCGGGCGAGCTGTCGGCGTACCTGCTCGCCCGGCTCGACCCCGAGCACGCCGACCCCGCCGAACGGGCCCGCACCGGCCTGGACGCGCTGGAGCGGGCGCTCGCCGACCTCGACCGCGCCGACACCAGGACCGAGATCGCGGGCCGGTTGCAGGCCGTGCTGTGGCGGCTGCGGGACGGCGACGGCGTCCCCGCCGCCACCGTCCCGACCGCGCGCTCGGCCGGCGACATCCTCGAGTTCATCGATCGCGAGTTCGGAGACCTGAACCGGTGACCAACGAAGACAAGCTCGTCGACTACCTCACCCGGGTCTCCGCCGAGTTGCAGCGCACCAGGTCGAGGGTGCGGGAGCTGGAGTCCCGCGATACCGAGCCGATCGCACTGGTCTCGCTCGCCTGCCGCTACCCGGGCGGGGTCGCGACACCGGAGCAGCTCTGGGAGCTGGTCGCGCGCGGCGGCGACGCGATCACCGGCTTCCCGGCGGACCGCGGCTGGCCCGCCGCCGCGGGCGCGGGCGGATTCCTCGAGGGCGTTGCGGATTTCGACGCCGGGCTCTTCGGGATCTCGCCGCGGGAGGCGCTCGGCACCGACCCCCAGCAGCGGCTGCTGCTCGAGGCCACCTGGGAGCTGATCGAACGGGCCCGCATCGATCCCGGCTCGCTGCGCGGCGCGCCGACCGGGGTCTACATCGGCACCAACGACCAGGACTACTGGGAGTACGCGGGCGCCGCCGACGCGGGGACCGCGCCCTACACCGTGCTCGGCAGCTCGGCCGCGGTGATGTCCGGCCGGATCGCCTACGTCTTCGGGCTGGAGGGCCCCGCCGTCACGCTGGACACCGCGTGCTCCTCCTCGCTGGTCGCGATGCACCTGGCGGCCTCCGCGCTGCGCGCGGGGGAGTGCACGCTGGCGATCGCGGGCGGCGTGACGGTGATGTCGACGCCGAAGGCGTTCGAGGAGTTCACCCGGCGCGGCGGGCTGGCCGCGGACGGCCGCTGCAAGGCGTTCGCCGCCGCCGCCGACGGCACCGGGTGGGGCGAGGGGGTCGGGCTGGTGCTGCTGGAGCGGCTCTCCGACGCCAGGCGCAACGGCCACCGGGTGCTGGCGCTGCTGCGCGGCTCCGCGGTGAACCAGGACGGCGCCTCGAACGGCCTCACCGCGCCGAACGGCCCCGCCCAGCAGCGCGTCATCCGGGCCGCGCTGGCGGACGCCGGGCTGACCGCGGCCGACATCGACGTCGTCGAGGCGCACGGCACCGGGACCACGCTCGGCGACCCGATCGAGGCGCAGGCCGTGCTGGAGACCTACGGCCGGGCGCATCCGGCCGAGCGGCCGGTGCTGCTCGGGTCGATCAAGTCCAATATCGGCCACACCATGGCGGCGGCGGGGATCGCAGGCGTGATCAAGATGGTCGGTGCCATGCGCAGCGGCGTCGTCCCGCCGACGCTGCACGTGGACGGCCCGACCCCGCGGGTGGAGTGGTCGGCAGGCGCGGTCCGGCTCGCGACCGGGGCGGAGCCGTGGCCTGCGCCGGGGCCGCGCCGGGCCGGCGTCTCGTCCTTCGGCGTCTCCGGGACGAACGCGCACGTCGTGCTGGAACAGGCTCCGGAGGACCCGCCGGACCCGGAACCGGAGGCGGTGGTGCCCGCCCCGGCCGGGCAGCTGCCCTTCGTGGTCTCCGGGCGGAGCGCGGAGGCGCTGCGCGCGCAGGCGGCCGGGCTGGCCGCCCGGCCTGCCGGGGAGGGCGAACTCCGGGACCTGGCGTGGTCGCTGACGGCGACCAGGGCCGCGCTGGAGTACCGGGCCGTCGTCACCGCGGGGAGCGCGGGCGAGCTGCGCGCAGGCCTCGATGCCGTCGCCGCTGGGACCCCGGTCACCGGCGTCGCCACCGGCCGGGCGCGGTCCGGCCGGATCGCCTTCGTCTTCCCCGGCCAGGGCGCCCAGTGGGCGGGGATGGGGCGCGAGCTGCTGGCGGCGGACGCCGTCTTCGCCGCCAGGATGCGGCAGTGCGCCGCGGTGATGGACCCGGTCACCGGCTGGTCGCTGCTCGACACCGTGCGCGACCCCGGCGCCGCGCTGGAGCGGGTCGAGATCGTGCAGCCGGTGTCGTTCGCGGTGATGGTGTCGCTGGCCGCGGTGTGGGAAGCCGCGGGTGTGCTGCCGCACGCGGTGGTCGGGCACTCCCAGGGCGAGATCGCGGCGGCCTGCGTCGCGGGCGCGCTCGGCCTGGCCGAGGCCGCCCGCGTGGTGATCGAGCGCAGCCGGATCATCGGCGCCGAGCTCTCCGGGCGCGGTGCCATGCTCTCGGTCGCGCTGCCCGCCGGGCAGCTGGACGAGCTGGTCGCCGGCTACGGGGACCTGGTCTCGGTGGCGGCGGTGAACGGCCCCGCCGCCACCGTGCTCGCCGGGGAGCCCGCCGCGCTGCTGGCGATCGAGGCCGCCTGCGCGGCGATCCCGGCCAGGGTGCGCCGGGTCGAGGTCGACTACGCCTCGCACTCGGCGCAGGTCGACTCGGTCGCCGACGCGCTGGCGACCGCGCTGGCGGGCATCACCCCGGTGCAGGCCCGCGTCCCGCTGTACTCGACGGTCACGCCGGGGCCGCTGGACGGCTCCGAGCTGTCCGCCGCGTACTGGGTGCGGAACCTGCGGCAGCCGGTGCGGTTCGAGGCCGCGGTCACCGCCCTGCTCGACTCCGGCCACCGCTTCCTGATCGAGGTCGGACCGCACCCGGTGCTGGTCCCGGCAATGGAGCAGATCATCGATGCCGCCGGGGCGGACGTGGTCGCGCTCGGCACGCTGCGCCGCGGTTCGGGCGGGCCGGACCGGATACTGGAGGCGGCGGCCGCAGGCTGGGCGCACGGCCTTCCGGTGCGGCTGCCCGGTCTCCCGGACTCCGGAAAGCCGCTCGACCTGCCCACCTACGCGTTCCAGCGGCAGCGGTTCTGGCCGGAGGGCGGGCCGCGCGCGACGGCACCGCCCGCCGCCGCGCCCGCTGCGCCGCCCGAGCGCCCCGCCGGCCGCTTCGCGGCACTGTCCCCGGCCGAACGCAGGCGCGAGCTCGGCAAGCTGCTGCGCGCGCAGGCCGCCGACATCCTCGGCCTCGCTTCGCCGGACGCGGTCGAGCCGAGAAGCTTCCAGGAACTCGGCTTCGACTCCATGACCGCGATCGAGCTCCGCAACCGGCTCGCCACCGCGACCGGGCTCCGGCTGCCCGCCACCATCCTCTTCGACCACCCCACCGTCGAGGCGCTGACCGGTTGGCTGGAGCGGATCTTCGACGGGACGGCGGCGGACGGCGGCGCCCCGGTTGCGGTGCGGGCCGCCGCGGACGACCCGATCGTGATCGTCGCCGCGAGCTGCCGGTACCCGGGCGGCATCGCCTCCCCCGAAGGGCTGTGGCGCGTCGTCGAGAACGGCACCGACACCATCGGCGGCTTCCCGGACGACCGCGACTGGCACCCCGAGGAGATCGCCCGCATCGGCACCGCGGCGGGCGGGTTCCTGTACGACGCGGGGGATTTCGACGCGGGGCTGTTCGGGGTGTCGCCGCGGGAGGCGGTGGCGATGGATCCGCAGCAGCGGCTGTTGCTCGAGGTGTCGTGGGAGTTGTTCGAGCGGGCGGGGGTGGCGCCGGATTCGTTGCGGGGGAGCCGGACCGGTGTGTTCGTCGGGCTCTCCGGCCGCGACTACGCCGCCGCACCGAGCCTGGCCAGGCAGCGGGTCGCCGGGCACAACCTGACCGGCACCGCGGGCAGCGTCGCCTCCGGCCGGATCGCGTACGTCTACGGGCTGGAGGGGCCCGCCGTCACGGTGGACACCGCCTGCTCGTCGTCGCTGGTCGCGCTCGACTGGGCGGCGCGCTCGGTGCGGGACGGCGACTGCTCGATGGCGATCGCGGGCGGGGTGACGGTGCTGAGCACCCCGTTCGCGTTCGAGGAGTTCACCAGGCAGGGCGGGCTCTCCGCGGACGGCAGGTGCAAGGCGTTCGCGGCGGACGCCGACGGTACCGGGTGGGGCGAGGGCGCCGGGCTCGTGCTGGTCGAGCGGCTCTCCGACGCCAGGCGCAACGGCCACCCGGTGCTCGCGGTCGTGCGCGGCAGCGCCGTCGACCAGGACGGCGCGTCGAACGGGCTCACCGCGCCGAGCGGCCCGGCCCAGCAGCGGGTCATCCGGCGGGCGCTGGCGAACGCCGGGCTCACCCCCGCCGACGTCGACGTGGTGGAGGCGCACGGCACCGGCACCGTGCTCGGCGACCCGATCGAGCTGCAGGCGCTGCTGGCGACCTACGGCCGGGACCGCCCCGGCGCCGAGCCCGTGCTGGTCGGGTCGATCAAGTCGAATATCGGGCACACCCAGGCCGCGGCGGGCGTCGCCGGGGTCATCAAGATGGTGGAGGCGCTGAACCGCGGGGTCGTCCCCGCCACCCTGCACCTCAGCGAGCCGACGCCGCACGTGGACTGGAGCACCGGCGAGGTCGCGCCGGTGACCGCGGCCAGGCCGTGGCCGGAGACCGATCGGCCGCGCCGCGCCGCGGTCTCGGCGTTCGGGGTCTCCGGCACCAACGCGCACGTCGTGCTGGAGCAGCCACCCGCCGCGGAGCCACCCGAGCCGCCGGAGGTCACCCTCCGCCCGCTCCCGTTCGTCCTCTCCGGCGCCTCCGCGGCGGCACTGCGCGCCCAGGCCGCGAACCTCGCCGCGGTGCCGGTCGACGACGCCGCCATCGCCGCCGTGTCCCGCACCCTCGCTCGTGGCCGCGCCGCGCTGCAGCACCGCGCCGTCGTGGTGGCCGGGGACGCCGCCGAGCTGGCACGCGGGCTGCGTGCGGTGGCGGAGGCGGAGCACGCCCCGATCCGCGGCTCGGGGCGGACGGCCCTGGTGTTCTCGGGCCAGGGGTCGGAGTGGGCCGGGATGGGGAGCGCGCTCGCCGCGGCCTTCCCCGTGTTCGCCGCGGCGTACGACGAGGTCGCCCGCGGCGCGGAGCTGACCGACCTGAGCCGGACGGACGTGGTGCAGCTCGGCCTGTTCGCCGTGCAGTACGGGCTGTTCCGGCTGCTCGAATCACTGGGGCTGCGGCCCGATTTCGTGATGGGCCACTCGGTGGGCGAGCTCGTTGCCGCCTGCGCGGCGGGGATGATCGACCTGCCGGACGCGGTCGCGCTGGTGCGGGCGCGCGGCAGGCTGATGGCGGCGCTCCCGCCGGGCGGGGCGATGGCGGCGATCGAGGCCACCGAGGCCGAGGTGGGGGAGGCGGCCGCGGTCAACGGCCCGCGGTCGGTGGTGGTCTCCGGCACCGGCGCCGAGGTGGACGCCGTCTGCGCGCGCTTCACCGGTCGCAGGGTGAAGCGGCTTCCCGTGTCGCACGGCTTCCACTCCGGCCTGATGGACCCGATGCTCGGCGAGTTCGCGGAGATCTGCGCCGGGATCGAGTTCCACCCGCCGCGCACGGGTTTCGTCTCGACCGTGACCGGGGACGTGGCGCCGGGAACCGACGCCGCGCACTGGGTGCGGAACGTGCGCGACACGGTGCGGTTCGCCGACGCCGTCGCGGCGCTCGAACGCGAAGGCGTCACCAGGTTCCTCGAGGTCGGCCCCGGGGCGGTGCTGGCGTCGCTGCTGCGCGAGTGCGCCGCCGCCGACGCCGTCGTCGCGGTGTCGATGCGACCGGGCCGGGACGAGGTCAGGACGCTGCTGACGGGGCTGGCGGCGCTGTACACCGACGGCGCCGCGGTGAACTGGGCGGTGCCGACCGCGGGCGTCGCCCCGATCCCGGCCCCCACCTACGCCTTCCAGCGCTCGCGGTACTGGCTGGAGCGCGACGCCCCCGCCGCCGCGGACGACGAGTTCTGGCAGTTGCTGCAGACCGCGGAGGCAGGCGCCGTCGCCGAGCGATTCGGCATCGACCCCGCCGTTCCCTTCACCGACGCGCTCCCCGTCCTCGCGGGCTGGCACCG
This sequence comes from Nocardia sp. NPDC057353, assembly GCF_042667085.1. NCBI lineage: Bacteria > Bacillati > Actinomycetota > Actinomycetes > Mycobacteriales > Nocardiaceae > Nocardia > Nocardia sp. NPDC057353. Next base: position 22,229 of record NZ_JBHVAK010000069.1, on the reverse strand, counting down.
CGAGCGGCAGCGCGGCGCCGCCCTCGACCGCTGGTCCTACGGCACCAGGTGGTTCCCGGCCGCCGGCCTCGACGAGCTGCGGTCCGGCGCACCCGTGCTGCTGCTCGTCCCCGGCGGGCACCGGGCGGCCGAAGAGCTCGCCGGGGCGCTGCTCGCCGCCGACGCCGGGCGCTACATCCGGCTTGACCTCCCCGCCGAGCCGGGCCGGGCCGCCCTGCTCGACCTGCTGCGCCCGGCCTTCGCCGCGAGCCGGGTGGCCGGGGTCGTCTCGCTGCTCGCGCTCGACGACGAGCGGGCGGCGCCGCACCGCGACACCCCCCGCGGGCTGCGCACCACGGTGCGGCTGGTTCAGGCGCTCGGCGCGGCGGGCGCGACGGCGCCGCTCTGGATCGTGACCACCGACGCGGCCGCCGCCGCCCCCGGCGACCCGGTGACCGGCGTCGGGCAGGCACCCGTGCACGGACTGGCGCGGGTGCTCGCCGTCGAGACCCCGGAGCGCTGGGGTGGGATCGTCGACCTGCCCGGCGGCGCAGGCCCCGCGGCGGCCGCCGCGCTCGGCCGGATCCTGGCGGGTGCGACCGGGCCTGGCCAGTGGGCCGTGCGCGACGGCCGGATCCTGACCAGGCGGCTCGTCCGGACCCGCCTCACCCCGCACCCGGAGTGGCGGCCGACCGGCACCGTCCTGATCACCGGCGGGACCGGTGCGCTCGGCGGCCACGTCGCCCGCGCGCTCGCCGCGCGCGGCGCGGGCCACCTCGTGCTGCTCAGCAGACAGGGAACGGCGGCACCCGGCGCGGCCGAGTTGTGCGCGGAGCTCACCGCGCTCGGGGCGACCGTCACCGTGACCGCCTGCGACACCGCCGATCCCGCGGCGCTCGGTGCCGTGCTCGACGCGATCCCCGCGCACCTGCCGCTGACCGCCGTCGTGCACACCGCGGGTGAGCTCGACGACTGCACAGTGGACGACCTCACCCCCGAGCGGATGGACCGCGCCCTGCGCGGCAAGCTGGCGGGCGCGGCGAACCTGCACGAGCTGACCAGGCACCTGGAGTTGTCGGCCTTCGTGCTCTTCTCGTCGCTCGCGGGCACCTTCGGCTCCTTCGGCCAGGCGAACTACGCGCCGGGCAACGCCTACCTGGACGCGCTGGCCGCGCACCGGCGAGCGGCCGGGCTGGCCGCCACCTCCATCGCCTGGGGGCCGTGGGCGGGCGCCGGAATGAGCGCGGGGCTGCGCCGGGTGGAGGAGTGGAGCGGGGTGCCCGCGCTCCCCGTCGACCGCGCGCTGGACGCGCTCCGATTCGCGGCCACACACCCCGATCCGCAGGTCGTCGTCGCCGAGGTGGACTGGTCCCGCATGGCAGGCGGCGGTGACCCGGACCCGCTGTACGACGGCGTGCTCGACCGCGGCGACGTGCCCGCAGGCCACGGCGCCGACCGGGAGCCCGCGCTGCGTGCGCGGCTGGCCGTGGCGCCGCCCGCGGAACACGCCCAGCTGCTGCTGCAGGGGTGCCTGCGCATGGTCGGGCAGGTGCTCGGGCACGATTCGCCCGCCGGGATCGCCCCGGACCGGGCCTTCCGCGACCTCGGCTTCGACTCCCTCGCCGCCGTCGAGCTCAGGAACCGGCTCGCCGCCGAGACCGGCCTGCGGCTGCCGCCCTCCGTCGTCTTCGACCACCCGACGGTGCGCGAGCTCGCCGACCACCTGCGGGGCAGGCTCACCGAGCCGGAGGTCCCGCTGGACGACCGGGTGGACGCCTTCGCGGCCGGGCTCGGAGCCGCCGTGCTCGCCGCCGACCCGGCTACCAGGACCAGGCTGGCGAACCGGCTGCGCACGCTCGCCGCGGCCTGGTCGGACCAGGAGCCGGACGGCGCCGCCGCCGCCGGCCTCGAGTCCGCGAGCGACGACGACCTCCTCGACTTCATCCGCACCGAATTCGGGAAATCGTGACCGCCGAAAGGGGTGCGGCAGGGGTTGCCCGCAGGGGTGCGGCCCTCGTTAACCTCCGTTCCGAACGGCGTGCGCGCGGCCCCGAAATCCATTGCCGGACAGCGCGGACCGACCAGCTCCGCAGCGGGCGGACGCCGAGATCAGCAGGAAAGAGCGATTCGTATGGCGAATGAACAGCAGCTGCGCGAGAACCTCCGATGGGTGACCGCCGAGCTCCATCGCACCCGCGGGGAGCTCGCCACGGCGCAGCGCTCCGGCGCGGACCCGGTCGCGGTCGTCGGCATGGCGTGCCGGTTCCCCGGGGGCCTCGACTCGCCCGAGCTGCTGTGGCAGTCCGTCGTCGACGGGGTCGACTCGGTCGGCGCGCTGCCCGCCGACCGCGGCTGGGATCTCGACGCGCTGCACGACCCCGAGCCGGGCCGCCCCGGCACCGTCTACACCGCAGCGGGCGGCTTCCTGACCGGGATCGACCGCTTCGACGCCGGCTTCTTCGGCATCTCGCCGCGCGAAGCCGAGGCGATGGACCCGCAGCACCGGCTGCTGCTGGAGACCTCGTGGGAGGCGCTGGAGGCCGCCGGTCTCGATATCGACGCCCTGCGCGGGAGCCGCACCGGGGTGTTCGTCGGCGCGGCGGGCGGCGACTACCGCGACGTCGCGCGGGCACCGGGCGGGGACGTCGACGGCCACCTGCTCACCGGCAACGCCGCCAGCGTCGCCTCCGGCCGGATCGCCTACACCTTCGGGCTGGAGGGCCCCGCGGTCACGCTGGACACCGCCTGCTCGTCCTCGCTGGTCGCGCTGCACCTGGCTGCCCAGTCGCTGCGGCGGTCGGAGTGCGGGCTCGCGCTCGCGGCGGGCGTCACCGTGCTCAGCACGCCGACCGTCCTGGTCGAGCTCGCCCGCCAGCAGGTGCTGGCGCCGGACGGCCGCTGCCGGGCCTACTCCGCGGACGCGGCGGGCATGGGCTGGGGCGAAGGGGTCGGCGTGCTGGTGCTGGAGCGGCTCGCCGACGCCAGGCGCAACGGCCACCGGGTGCTCGCGGTGCTCCGCGGCTCGGCCGTCAACCAGGACGGCGCCTCCAACGGCCTCTCCGCGCCGAGCGGCCCCGCCCAGCGCCGGGTGATCGCCGCGGCGCTGGCCGACGCCGGGCTGACCGCCGCGCAGGTCGACGTGGTCGAGGGCCACGGAACGGGGACCCGCCTCGGTGACCCCATCGAGCTCGGCGCGCTGCTGGAGACCTACGGCCGCGACCGCGAGGGTGAGCCGCTCCTGCTCGGGACGGTCAAGTCGAACCTCGGGCACACCCAGGCCGCCGCCGGGATCGCGGGCGTGATCAAGATGGTCGAGGCGGTGCGGCACGGCATCGCGCCGATGACCCTGCACGCGGGCGAGCCGACGGACCGGGTGGACTGGGCGGCGGGCGCGGTCCGGCTGCTCACCGAGACCAGGCCGTGGCCGGAGGTGGACCGGCCGCGGCGGGCAGGCGTCTCCGCCTTCGGCATCAGCGGAACCAATGCGCACGTCATCGTCGAGCAGGATGTGCCGGACCCGGCGCAGGCTCCCGACCCCGCGCCGCCCGCCCCGCTGCACTCCGAGTTGCTGCCGCTGGTGCTCTCCGCGGGCGACGACGCGGCGCTGCGCGCCCGCGCGGGCGACATCGCCGCGCTGACCGGGCACGCGCTCGCGGACATCGGTTTCTCGCTGGCCACCGGGGCGTCGCTGCCCCGCAGGGCCGTCGTGCTCGCCGATGGCGCCGACGGCTTCCGGGCGGGCCTCGGCGCGGTCGGAGCAGGTGACCCGGGTACGGGGGTGGTCAGGGGAACCGCGGGCCCGCCCGGCGGCGTGGTGTTCGTCTTCCCCGGGCAGGGCACGCAGTGGCCGGGCATGGCGGCCGGGCTGCTGGAGTCCGCCCCGGTATTCCGGGACCGGTTCGCCGAGTGCGAGCGGGCGCTCGCCGAGTTCATCGACTTCTCGCCCGCCGCGGTGCTGCGCGGCGAGCCCGGCACCCCCGAGCTGGACCGGATCGAGGTCGTGCAGCCGGTGCTCTTCGCGGTCATGGTGTCACTGGCCCGGCTCTGGGAGTCGTTCGGCCTGCGCCCGGCGGCGGTGATCGGCCACTCGCAGGGCGAGGTGGCGGCGGCCTGCGTCGCAGGCGCGCTCTCGCTGCCCGACGCCGCCCGCGTGGTCGGGGTCCGTGCCGGGCTGTGGGCCAGGCTGGTCGGCAAGGGGATCGTCGCCTCGGTGGCGCTGCCGCTGGAGCGGGTCGAGGAGCGGCTCGCGCGCTTCACCGGCGTGCTCTCCGTCGCCGCGGTGAACAGCAGGGCCGGGATCGCGGTCTCGGGGGAGCGGACCGCGATGACGGAGCTGCTGGCCGAGCTGGCGGCGGACGGCATCCGCACCAACGTGCTCCGAATCGATGTCGCGGCGCACTCGCCACAGGTCGATGCGCTCCGCGCCGAGCTGCTGGCCGCGCTGGCCCCGGTCGCGCCGGTCGCGTCGGAGATCCCGTTCTACTCGACGGTGTCCGGTGGCGCCATCGATACGAAGGGAATGGACGCCGAGTACTGGTTCCGCAATATGCGGCAGCCGGTGCTGTTCGAGCCCGCGGTGCGCGCGCTGCTCGCGGCCGGTTACCCGGCCTTCCTCGAGCTCGGGCCGCATCCCGCGCTCGGCCCGGCGATCGCGGAGACCGCGGAGACCGCGGACACCCGCGTCACCATGCTCGCCTCGCTGCGCCGGGACGAGGGCGGCGCCGAGCGCTTCCTCACCGCGCTGGCCGAGGCCTTCGTCACCGGCGTCGAGGTCGACTGGGCTCCACTGTTCGCCGCCCGCGGCGCCACCCGCATCCCGCTGCCCCGCTACCCCTTCCAGCGCGCCTGCCACTGGCCCACGGCGCCCGCGGCGGCCCCGGCGGCGGCCACCGGCGGCGGCGCCGCCGAGCAGGGCTTCTGGGCGGCGGTGCGCGACGGCGACCCGACGGCGCTCACCGAGACGCTCGGGCTGCCCGAATCCGCCGCGGCCGAGTGGTCGACGGTGCTGCCCGAGCTGGCCAGGTGGCACCGGGCGACCACGGACGAGGCCACCGTCGACCGGTGGCGCTACGCCGTCCGATGGCGGCCGCTGCCCGCCGCCGTCCCCGCCGCACCGGCCGGGACCTGGCTCGCCGTGCTGCCCACCGGCGCCGAGCCCGCCGGGTTCGCGCGGACGGTGCTCGCCGGGCTGGCGGCGCGCGGCGCCGAGCTCCGCACCCTCTCCGGCCCCGGCGAGGCCGCGGCCGCGCTGGGGGCCGGACCGGTAACCGGGGTGCTGAGCTTCGCGGGGCTGGACGACGAGCCCGCGCCCGGTGACCAGGAACTCGCCGCCGGAGCGGTGGCGACCCTTGAACTGGCGCGCGCCGTCGCCGGCGCCGCGGGCGGCGCCCGGCTGTGGTGCGTGACCCGCGGCGCCGTCGCCATCGGGCCGTCCGATCGGCTGAGCGCACCGCGGCAGGCGGCGCTCTGGGGGCTCGGGCTGGTGGCGGCGCTGGAGCTCCCCGACCGCTGGGGCGGGCTCGTCGACCTGCCTGCGGCCGTCGACGAGCGCGGGCTGGACCGGCTGGCGGCGCTGCTCGCCGCCCCGGGTGCGGAGGATCAGTTCGCGCTCAGGCAGCCGGGGGTCTTCGTCCGCAGGATGGTCCGCGCCGACCGGCCGCGGACGGCACCGCGCTCCCCGGCCCGGCGACCGCGCGGCACCGTGCTCGTCACCGGCGGCACCGGCGGCATCGCCGCGCACGTGGCCAGGGAGCTGGCGGCGGCGGGCGCCGCGCACCTCGTCCTGGTGAGCCGCGGCGGCCAGGCGGCCGACGGCGCCGCCGAACTCGCGGCGGAACTCGAGAACGCCGGGGTCACGGTCACCGTCGCCGCCTGCGATGTCGCCGACCGGGCTGCGCTGGCCGCGCTGCTCGACCGGGTGCCGCCGGTGAACGCCGTGCTGCACCTGGCAGGCGTGCCGCAGAACCAGCCGCTCGCCACGCTGACCGCCGCCGAGTTCGCGGCCGCCTACGCGGCCAAGGCCGCGGGCACGCGGAACCTGGACGAACTGCTCGCGGGCACCCCGTTGGACGCTTTCGTCGTCTTCTCCTCCGGCGCCGCCGTGTGGGGCAGCGCGGGCCAGGCCGCCTACGCCGCGGCCAATGCCGAGGCGGAGGCCGTCGTGCTGGCCCGCAGGCAGCGCGGCGAACCGGGGATCGCGATCGCCTGGGGCGGCTGGGCGGGCGGCGGCATGGTGGACGACGCCGCGGCCGACCGCGCCCGCAGGCTCGGCATCGGGCTGATGGCGCCGGAACTCGCGCTCCGCGCGCTGTGGGAGACGATCGACGACGACGCCCTCCGCACGATCGCCGAGTTGGACTGGCCGCGTTTCGCCCCCGCCTTCACCGGCGCGCGACCGAGCCCGCTGATCGGCGAGATCGCCGAGGCCGCCGCGGCGCTGCGGGAACGCGCGCCGGGGGTGGAGGCCGAATCGCTGCTGCCCGAGCTGGCCGGGCTCACCGGTGTCGAACGGCACGCCGCCCTGCTCGCCAGGGTCTGCGCCGAGGTGGCCGAGGTGCTCGGCCACGGCTCGGCGGCGGCGATCGCCCCCGACCTCGCCTTCAAGGACCTCGGCTTCGACTCGCTGACCGCGGTCGAGCTGCGCAACCGGCTGAGCGCGGCGCTCGGCCTGCGGCTGCCCGCCACCCTGGTCTTCGACCACCCCACACCGGAGTCGGTGGTGCGGCACCTGCTCGGCGAGCTGCCCGGCGCCGCGCTGCCCGCACCGGCCCCGGCCGCGACCGGTGAGCCACTGGCCGTGATCGGGATGGCATGCCGCTTCCCCGGTGACGTCGCCTCACCCGACGAGCTGTGGCGGCTGCTGCTCGACGGCGTCGACACGGTCGGGCCGTTCCCGGCGGACCGCGGCTGGGACCTGGACAACCTCTACGACCCCGACGGCACCCGCCCCGGCACCTCCTACGTGCGCGAGGGGGCGTTCCTCGGCGACGCGGGCGGGTTCGACGCCGAGTTCTTCGGGATCTCCCCGCGCGAAGCCGCGGCCATGGACCCGCAGCAGCGGCTGCTGCTGGAGACCGCGTGGGAGGGGCTGGAGCACGCTGGCATCGCCCCGGATTCGCTGCGCGGCAGCGATACCGGGGTTTTCGTCGGCGGGGCCTCGCAGGACTTCGCGGCGCAGCTCGCGGCGACCCCCGCCGCCACCGACGGCTACGCGCTGACCGGAAGCGCGGGCGCGGTGATGTCCGGCCGGATCGCCTACCAGCTCGGGCTGGAGGGGCCTGCCGTTACCGTGGACACGGCCTGCTCGTCCTCGCTGGTCGCGCTGCACCTGGCCGGGCAGGCGCTGCGCCGCGGCGAGTGCTCGCTCGCGCTCACCGGCGCGGTGGCGGTGCTCGCGTCGCCCGCCGGTTTCGTCGAGTTCTCCCGGCAGGGTGGCCTGGCGAGGGACGGCCGCTGCCGCCCGTTCGACCGCGCCGCCTCCGGCACCGCGTGGGGCGAGGGCGTCGGCTTCCTGGTGCTGGAGCGGCTCTCCGACGCCGAGCGGAACGGGCACCGGGTGCTCGCGCTGCTGCGCGGCTCCGCCGTGAACTCGGACGGCGCCTCCAACGGGCTGACCGCGCCGAACGGCCCCTCCCAGCAGCGGGTGATCACGAAGGCGCTGGCCGACGCCGGGCTCACCGCCGCGGAGATCGACGTGGTCGAGGCGCACGGCACCGCGACCACCCTCGGCGACCCGATCGAGGCGCAGGCGCTGCTCGCCACCTACGGCCGGGACCGCGAGCAGCCGCTGCTGCTCGGTTCGATGAAGGCGAACATCGGCCACACCCAGGCCGCCGCAGGCATCGCCGGGGTCATCAAGACCGTGCTCGCGCTGCGGCACGGGGTCGTCCCCGGCACCGTGCACCTCACCGAGCCGACCCCCGAGGTCGACTGGTCGAGCGGCGCCGTGCTGCCGGTCGCCGCGAACACCGCGTGGCCGGAGACCGGAAGGCCGCGGCGGGCCGGGGTCTCGGCGTTCGGTGTCAGCGGCACCAACGCGCACGTCATCGTCGAGGAGTACCAGGAGCCGACGACCGAGCCCGTCGACCGCGGGACGCCGCTCGTGCCGTGGCTGATCTCCGGGCACACCGACGAGGCGCTGCGGACCGTCGCGCGCGAGCTCGCCGAGCACCGCGCGGCGGACCCGCTCGACGTGGCGGCGGCGCTCGCCGTCGGCCGCGCGCAGCTCGGCCACCGCGCCGCGATCCTCGGCCGGACCGGCGCCGAGCTGCGGGCCGGGCTCGCCGCGGTGGCCGCGGGTGGCTCCGCCGCGGGGGCGCACACCGGCGTCGCCGTCCGCGGCAGGCTGGTGCTGCTCTTCCCGGGGCAGGGCACCCAGCGGCTCGGCGCAGGCGCCGAGCTCTACGACCGGTACCCGGTCTTCGCGGACGCCTTCGACGAGGTCTGCGCGCACCTCGACCCGCTGCTGGAGCTGCCCCTGCGCACGGTGGCGTTCACCCACCCGGACGCCCTGGAACGGACCGCGTACGCGCAGCCCGCGCTCTTCGCGCTCGCGGTCGCGCTCTACCGGCTGTTCGAGCACTGGGGTGTCCGGCCGGACGCGGTCCTCGGGCACTCGGTCGGCGAGCTGGCGGCGGCACACGTGGCAGGCGTGCTGTCGCTGTCCGACGCAGCGGCCATGGTGGCCGCGCGCGGCGCGCTGATGGAGCGGCTGCCCGCGGACGGCGCCATGCTCGCCGTCCGGGCGAGCGAGGAGCGGACCCGGGAGCTGGCGGCCGATCGGCTGGAGGTCGCCGCCGTCAACGGCCCGGAATCCGTGGTGCTCACCGGCCCGGCCGACACCGTCGCCGAGCTGGAGGGTGAGTTCACCGCCGCCGGGATCCGGGCCCGCAGGCTCCGGGTCGCGCACGCCTTCCACTCGGCCGCCGTCGAGCCGATGCTCGCCGAGTACGCCGCGCGCTGCGCGGCGGTCGACTGCGCGGCGCCGCGCATCCCGCTGTACGCGGCGGTGACCGGCGATTCGACGCCGGAGACGTCGACGCCCGGCTACTGGGTGCGCAATGTCAGGGAGACGGTCCGGTTCGCCGACGCGGTCCGCGCCGCGGCGGGCACCGGCGAGGTCACCTTCCTGGAGCTCGGGCCGGACGGCACCCTGGCCGCGCTGGCAGGCGAATCCACCGGCGCGCCCGCCTTCGCGGCGCTGCGCGCCGATCGCGGGGAGGAGGAGACCGTGCTCTCCGCCCTCGCCGCCATGCACGTGCGCGGTACCACCGTGGACTGGCCCGCCTTCCACGCGGGCAGCGGCGCCGTCCCGGTCGAGCTGCCCCGCTACCCGTTCCGGCACCAGCACTACTGGTTGCCGCCCGCCACCGGTGCGGGCACCGCCGCCGGGCTCGGCTTCGACGCCATCCCGCACCCGATGCTGACCGCGGTCGCGCCGGTGCCGGAGACCGGTGCCCTGCTCTTCTCCGGCAGGCTCTCGACCGGGACCGTTCCCTGGCTCGCCGACCACGTGATCGACGGGCTCGCCCTGCTCCCCGGCTCGGCGCTGCTCGATATCGCGCTCGCCGCGGGGGCGCGGCTCGGCGGCGCCGCGATCGACGAACTCACGCTGGAGGCCCCGGTGCCGGTCGGCTCCGGGCTCCGGCTGCAGCTGCTCGCCGCCGCCGCCGACCCGGAGGGCCGCAGGCACTTCACCATTCACACCGTCGGCGAGGCCGCGGAGGACGAATCCTGGGCCAGGGTCGCGAGTGGTGTCCTCGCCCCGGCCGCGGGGCCGCTGCCCGAGCCGCCCGCGCAGTGGCCGCCGGACGGCGCCGAGCCGCTGCCGATGGCCGACTACCACGAGCGGGCGGAGCGCGCCGGGCTCGGCTACGGCGCCGCCTTCCGCGGCCTCCGCGCCGTGTGGCAGCGAGGAGAAGAGCTGTTCGCCGAGGTCACGGCGCCGGACGGACTCGATGCCGGAGCGTACGGGCTGCACCCGGCGCTGCTCGATGCCGGCCTGCGCGCCCCCACCATGACGGCGCGCGACCGGGTCGACGAGCGGCTGCTTCCCTTCGCCTGGCGCGGGGTGCGGTTGCACCGGCCCGGCAGCCGCGAGCTCCGGTTGCGGATCGTCACCGCCGGTGCGGGCGAGGTGGCCATCACCGCGACCGACTCCGCCGGGCGACCGGTGCTCTCGGTCGACCGCCTGGTCTCGAGGACGATGTCCGCGAGCCGCCCGCCCGAGCCGGGCGCCGCGCTGTTCCGGCTGGACTGGACGCCCGCGCCGGTGCCCGCCGGTGCAGGCGCGCCTGCGGCGGTCATCGACTTCACCGCCGAGCCGGCGGGCGCAGGCCTGATTCCGGCCGCGCACGCCGCGACGCTGCGTGCGGCGGACGAGGTGCGCTCCTGGCTGGCAGGCCACCCGGACGGTGCCCGGCTGCTGGTGCTGACCCGCGGTGCGGTGGCGACGGCGCCGGACGAGGACGTCCCCGACCTGGTGCACGCGCCGCTGTGGGGGCTGCTGCGCGCGGTCCAGGCCGAACACCCCGACCGGATCACCCTGCTCGACACCGACGACCCGGCCGCGCTCCCTCCGCTCCCGGACGGGGAACCGCAGCTCGCGGTGCGCGCCGGCCGGGTACTGGTACCGCGGCTGGTGACCGCGGAGCCGAGGACGGCCGCCCCCGCCTGGGACCGGGACGGAACCGTCCTGGTGACCGGTGCGACCGGCGGGCTCGGCGCGCTCGTCGTCCGGCACCTGGCGGAGCGGCACGGTATCCGGAGCTTCGTGCTCGCCAGCCGCAGCGGCCCGGCCGCCGACGGCGCCGCCGCGCTGCTCGCCGACCTCGCCGAGCGGGGGGCCGACGCGGAGCTGGTCGCCTGCGACACCGCCGACCGCGCCGCGGTCGCGGAGCTGATCGCCCTGGTTCCGGCGGACCGGCCGCTGCGGGGGGTCGTGCACGTCGCCGGCGTCGTCGCGGACGGGCTGATCGACTCGCTCACCCCGGACCGGCTCGCCGCCGTGCTGCGCCCGAAGCTGGACGCCGCGGTCCACCTGCACGAGCTGACCAGGGAGCTGGAGCTCTCCGCCTTCGTGCTCTTCTCGTCGAGCGCGGCCGTCTTCGGGACCGCAGGCCAGGCGAACTACGCGGCCGCCAACGCCTTCCTCGACGCGCTGGCCCAGCACCGGCGGGCGGTCGGCCTTCCCGCCGTCGCGATCGGCTGGGGGCCGTGGGACTCCGACAGGGGCATGACCGCGGGGCTGACCGAGCTCGATCTCCAGCGCATCCGGCGGGGCGGGCTCGTCCCGCTCACCGCCGCGGCCGGGCTGGCGCTGCTCGACGCCGCCGACGGTGCCGCGCCGTCGGTGGTGGCGGCCTGGCTCGACCGCGCGCGCTTCCGGACCGGCGACGCACCGGTCCCGGCGCTGCTCCGTCCCGCGCCCGCCACCGCCCCGCAGCCCGCCGCCGCCGACCCGGTGACGGAGTTGCTGCACCGGCTCGCCGCTGTGCCTGCCGACGAGCGGGTCGCGCTGCTGGTCGCGCTGGTCAGGGCGGAGGCGAGCGCGGTGCTCGGGCACAGCAACCCGGCGGCGGTCGGCGCCGACCGCCCCTTCACCGAGGCGGGCATCGACTCGCTGGCCTCGGTCGAGCTCCGCAACCGGCTCAATGCCGCGACCGGGCTGCGGCTGCCCGCCACGCTGGTCTTCGACTTCCCGACTCCGTCCGCGCTCGCCCGCCACATGACCGCCGAGCTGGTCGTGCCGGAACCGGTTCCCGTCGAGGACACCCGGCTCGCCGAGTTCGACCGCCTGGTCGCCGAGCTGCTCGGCGCGGCCCGCGACCCCGGCGCGGCGTCGGCCCTCGAGGAGCGGCTGCACACCGCGCTGACCGTGGTCAGGGAGCACGGGGCAGGCGAACGGGACGGCGACCTGGCGGCGGCATCGAGCGACGAGCTGCTGTCGCTCATCGACGCGGAATTCGGCTAGGGCCGTTCGAGAAGAGAAGGGAAATCTGTGACCGACATCGGAACCGACTGCCTGCGGCACTTCCACCGGAACACGGACGCGGCACTGTCCGTCGTGCTCCTCCCGCACGCCGGGGGAGCCGCCAGCTACTACTACAAACTGTCCGAGCTGCTCGCCGCGGACTTCGCGGTCTACGTCGCGCAGTATCCGGGCAGGCACGACCGGCGCCGCGATCCGTACGCCAGGGATCTGCGCGAGCTGGCCGCCGAGATCGGCGCCGACATCGAGCGCCGGATACCCGGCCCGGTCGCGCTCTTCGGGCACAGCATGGGCGCGCTGATCGGCTTCGAGGTGGCGGCCGCGTGGACCGAGCGCGCCGACGCGCGGCTCGCCGCGCTGTTCGTTTCCGCGCGGGTGGCGCCGTCGCTGCCGTTCGAGGTGCCCGACCTCTACACCACCGAGCAGGCGATGGCGGAGATCCAGGGCCTCGGCGGCACCGACACCAGGGTGCTGGCGGATCGGGAGTTCTTCGCCGCGGCGCTCGAGGTCATGCGGCACGACTACGGCATGCTGCGCCGCTACCTCCATGACCTGCCCGGCAGCGCGGGCCGGACCACCGCCGCCCCGATCCGGGCGCTGGCGCCGAGCAGTGACCAGCGCGCCCCAGTGGACCAGATCGGGCACTGGCGCTCGCACACGACCGCGGATTTCGATCTGCGCGTCTTCGAGGGCGGGCATTTCTACGTGAACGACCGCATGGACGAGGTCGCCGGCTACCTGCGGGAGTCGCTGTCCGCGGAGTTGTCCGGATCAGGGAAGCAGCCGTAGCCGGCACCGGCTACGCGGACGGGGACAGGGACAGGGACAGGTGATGGGTACAGCAGGGTTGTCGAACGGGGCCGGGGCGAGGACCGCGGAGATCTTCGAGATCGGCTCCGCGCCGGAGCCCGGAGTGGTTCCGCAGCGGATGTACGCCTCGGTCATCCGCCCGGAGCGCTACGGCTCGCCGACGGAGGCATTCCGCACCGAGCTGGTCGACGTGCCGGAGATCCCGCCGGGCTTCGTGCTCGTCGCGGTGATGGCGGCGGGCATCAACTACAACAACGCGTGGGCCGCGAGCGGCGAACCGCTCGACGTGATCGCGGCGCGGCGCCGCGCGGGCGAACCGGAGAATTTCCACATCGGCGGCTCGGAGGGGTCCGGGATCGTCTGGGCGGTCGGCGACGGGGTGCGCAGCGTCGCCGTCGGCGACCACGTCCTCATGGTCGGCGCCCGCTGGGACGAGCGCGCCACCGACATCAGGTTCGGCCGGGACCCGATGATGTCGGACAGCCAGAAGACCTGGGGGTACGAGCTCAACTACGGCTCGTTCGCCCAGTACGCGCTGGTCGCGGAGTTCCAGTGCCTGCCGAAGCCGGCCAACCTCTCCTGGGAGGCCGCCGCCTGCTTCCTGCTCACCGCGGCCACCGCCTACCGGCAGCTGACCCGCTGGGCGCCGAATCGGGTCGAGCCGGGCAGCGTCGTGCTGGTCTGGGGGGCATCGGGCGGGCTCGGCTCCATGGCCTGCCAGCTGGTCGACCTCTTCGGCGGCCGGGCCGTCGCGGTGGTCTCCGGCGCCGCGAAGGCCGAGTACTGCCTGGCGAACGGCGCGGTCGGGGTGATCGACCGGAGCGAGTTCCGGCACTGGGGCAGACTGCCCGAACCCGGCACCGCGGCGGCCGCCGAGTGGGCGACCGAGGTCCGCAGGTTCGGCCGCGCCGTCTGGGACGTGCTCGGGGAGAAGCGTTCGCCGGACATCGTCTTCGAGCATCCGGGCGGCGACACCCTGCCCACGTCGGTCTACGTCTGCGACACCGGCGGGATGGTCGTGCTCTGCGGCGCCACCTCCGGCTTCGTCGGCACGCTCGACCTGCGGCTGCTCTGGATGCGGCAGAAGCGGCTGCAGGGATCGCACTTCGCCAACCTGACCGACTGCATGGCCGTCGTCGAACTGGCCGCGATGGGCAGGCTCGACCCCTGCCTCGGCCGGGTGTACCCCTTCGACGAGGTCGGCCGGGCACACCAGGACATGGTGGACGGCGTGCACGCCTACGGCAACTCCGCCGTGCTGGTCGGGCACCGCCCCGCGCCCGCCGCCGAACCGGCGGTGCCGCGGTGACCGGGGTGAGCCCGGCCGCGGGCACCGTCGACACCGCCCCGGCGGCGCACTACGACCGGGTCACCGACGCCTGGGGGCTGCTGCTCGGTGCCGACCTGCACTACGGCGTGTTCGAGGGCGACGAGCCGCTGCCGGTCGCGACCCACCGCCTCACCACCGAGATGGCCGCCGCGGCCGCTTTCCGCGCCGGTGACCGCTTCCTCGACATCGGCTGCGGCACCGGCAACTCCACCCGCTGGGTGGCCGCGGAGTACGGCGTCGACGCCGTGGGGATCAGCACGAGCAGGCGCGGCGTCGAGCGCGCGGCTGAGCGGGTCCGCGGACAGGCGGGCGCCCCCGTCTTCGAGGTGCGGGACGGCATGCGCACCGGCTTCCCGGACCGCTCCTTCGATCGGGTCTGGGCGCTCGAGTCGTCGCACCTGATGCCGGACCGCGGCGCGCTCGTCCGCGAGTGCGCCCGTGTGCTCCGGCCCGGCGGGCGGTTCGCGCTCTGCGACATCGTGCTCACCGAACCCGTCCCGTTCCGGCTGCTGCGCGCGCTACGCGCCGAATTCGCGCTGCTGCACCGGGTCTTCGGTGCCGCGCGGATGGAGACCGTCGACACCTACGCGCAGCTGGCCGCCGCCGCGGGGTTCGAGGTGGATTCGCGTCGCGACATCTCGGCCGCGGTGCGGCCGACCTTCGCCCGCTGGGCGGCCAACGCGGAGACGCACCGGGCCGAGGTGACCGCATCGATCGGCGCCGCCGCGCACCGGGAGTTCGCGCAATCCTGCGACATCCTGGAGCGGATGTGGGATCGCGGGATCCTCGGCTACGGCATCCTCGCCGCCGTGCGCGGAGCGGGGGCGTGATGCGCAGCGGGCGCGTGCTCCGCTTCGACGCGGCCAAGGGCTACGGGTTCATCGCGGGCGACTCCGACGACGAGCACATCTTCTTCCACGTGCACGACGCGGTCATCGAGGAATCGGAGATCCGCCCCGGCCTCCGCGTCGTCTTCGACGTCCGCAGCGGTGAGCGCGGGAAGTACGCGGTCGATGTCGACGGCACGGACCGGGAAGCGGAATCCCCCGAGGGCGGGCAGGCCGCCGCCGAGCTCCGCACCGACCGCGACGAGCTCCTCGGCGAGCTCACCGAGCTGCTCATCAGGACGCTGCCGAGCATCGCGGGCCGGGAGATCGTGCGCTTCCGGCGGGAGTTCGTCGCGCTCGCGGCGCAGCGCGGCTGGCTCTACGCCACCGGCGCCGAGCCGCCGATCGGCGGTGAGCAGCAGTGCTGAGCACCATGGGGTCGCGGCCGCTGTCGCACGCCACACTCCTGCTGCACGGCGCCGAGCTGTACCCGGACGCCCCCATCGACACCTGGACCGGGACCGGCTTCAGCCACTCCGGCTTCGCCGAGCTCGGCCGCGACGCCTCGGCGCTGGCGCACGCGCTGCGCGGCCTCGGCGTCGCCGTCGGCGACCGGGTCGGCACCTTCCAGTGGAACAACTACGAGCACTTCGTGGCCTACCACGCCGTGCCCGCCATGGGGGCGGTGCTGAATCCGCTGAACATCCGGCTGCACCCGGAGCAGGTCGGGTACATCGCCCAGCAGGCGGGGGACCGGGTCGTCCTGGTCGACGGGGTCCTCCTCGACCGGTTCCTGGAGTGCCTGCCGAGCTGCCCCGCCGTCGAGCACGTCGTCGTCGTCGACGGCACCGCACCGGAGCCGCGGCCCGGCGTCGCCTTCCACGAGTACTCGGCGCTGCTCGCCGCGCAGCCGCGGGCGACCTACCCGTTCCCGCTGGTCCCCGAGGAATCGGCGGCAGGCATCTGCTACACCTCCGGCACCACCGGTAACCCGAAGGGCGTCGTCTACTCGCACCGCTCCAACTGGCTGCACGCGATGTACCTGTGCACCGCGAACGCGCTCGGGATCGGCCGCACCGATCTGCTGCTCCCGGTGGTCCCGATGTTCCACGCCAACGGCTGGGGCCTCCCGCACGCCAACCTGCTCTCCGGGGCGGGGGTGCTGCTCCCCGGCCGCTTCCTGAAGCCGCGGGACCTGCTGGACATGATGGCGGTCGCCCGCCCGACCTTCGCCGCGGCGGTGCCGACCATCTGGAGCGGACTGCTCGCCGAGCTCGACCGGTGCGGGCAGGACGTCAGCCACCTCCGCGAGGGCATGGTGGCGGGTTCGGCGCTGCAGCGCGACCTGTGGACGGCCTTCCGCGAGCGGCACGGGGTGCGGCTCCTGCACGCATGGGGCATGACCGAGACCTCGCCGCTGGTAACGGTGGCGCGCCCGCCCGCGGCGAGCCCGCCGGATGCCACCCGATACTGCCTGACCCAGGGCAGATTCCCGGTCGGGGTGGAGGCAAGGGTGGTGGACGACGCAGGCCGCGTCCTGCCCCGTGACGGCGCCACGGTCGGCGAACTCCAGGTCAGGGGGGCCTGGATCACCTCCGCCTACCACGCGGAGGGAACCGGGGCCGCCTTCGACGACGGCTGGCTGCGCACCGGCGACGTCGGCCACATCTCCGCGGACGGCTTCCTCACCCTGGTCGACCGCGCGAAGGACCTGATCAAGTCCGGCGGCGAGTGGATCTCGTCGGTGCAGCTGGAGAACGCGGTCATGAGCCACCCCGACGTGCTCGAGGCCGCCGTCGTCGGGGTGCCCGACGCCACCTGGGACGAGCGGCCGCTGGTGGTCGCGGTGCTGCGCCCCGGCGTCACCGGCGACCCGGCCGCGCTGCGCGCCCACCTGGCCGGGCAGTTCCCCCGCTGGCAGCTGCCCGAGCACTGGGTGTTCGCCGACGAGGTCCCCAAGACCAGCGTCGGCAAGTTCGACAAGAAGCGCCTCCGTGACCGGTACGGGCGCCGACCGGCCGCCGAGCAGTTCCTCCCCGAAGGAGTACGGAATGTCCGACGAACGTGATGTGATCCAGGCCGCCATCGCCGAGATCCTCGGCCGGCGGGGCGGCACCGCCGCGGAGCTGTCGCCCGGGGTCCGGCTCGGAGCCGAGCTCGGCTTCACCTCGCTGGAGTTCGCGGAGCTCTCCGCCCAGCTCGAGGACGCCCTGGGCCGCGACCCCTACTCGGACGGCGCCTTCCCCGACACCGTGGACGCCATCACCGAGTACTACCGGCGGGAACCCGCCCCGAGGGCGGGCTGAGGGCGCGGTGCTCACCGTTTTGCTCCGCGAGCACGCCAGGACCCGCGGGAACAGCGTCTTCCTCCGCTCCGGCCGCAGGGCGGTCGGCTACGCGGAGCTGCTCGCCGCGGTCTCGCTGACCGCGGACCGGCTGGCCGACGCGGCCGGCCTCGCGCTCGGCTTCGTGGCCGACGACGTCATCGAGGCGGTCACCTTCGTGCTCGCCGCCTGCGAGGCGGGCGCCGAGCCCTGTCTGTATCCGGGCGGTGACCGGCAGGCCGCCATCGACGCCGCCGGGCGGTTCGGCCAGGTCGTGCTGGAGTTCACCCGCACGGGCGAGCTCGCGGTGGCGGGCGTCGGTTCCGCGCGGCCGGCCGCCGCCGACCCCGCCGTCCTGCTCGAACCGTCGATCGCCATCCTGACCAGCGGCACCACCGGCCCGCCGAAGGCGACCCGGCACCGCGTCGGCAACCTCGTCGCCTCGGCGACCGGCGGCGGCGGGCAGGCGGGGGCGCGCTGGCTGCTCGCCTACAACATCAACCAGTACGCCGGGCTGCAGGTGCTGATCCACGCGCTCGCCACCGGCGCGGAGCTCGTGATCCCGGACACCATCGCCCCGGCCGCGGCCATGGCGGCCATGGCCGAGCACCCCGTCACCCACGTGAGCGCGACGCCGACCTTCTGGCGGATGCTGCTCGCCCTGCTGCCCGGCCACGCCGCGCCGGTCGCGGAGCTGCGGCAGATCACCATCGGCGGCGAACCCGTCGCTGACCCGCTGCTCCGGGAGCTGCGGCTGCGCTTCCCGGCGGCCAGGATCTCGCACGTCTACGCCACCAGCGAGATCGGCTCGTCGGTGGCGGTGAGCGACGGCAGGGCCGGGCTGCCCGCGTCCATCCTCGAGCGCGGCGCCGCCGACCCGGTCGAGTTCCGCATCGTCGCGGGCGAACTGCAGGCCCGATCGCGGGTCGGCATGTTCGGCTACCACGGCGCGGCAGGCGTCGCCGGCGACTGGATCGCGACCGGCGACCTGGTCGAACTCCGCGGCGACCGGCTGTACTTCGTCGGCCGGATCGGCAGCGTCATCAATGTCGGCGGCGTCAAGGTCTACCCCCTCCCGGTCGAGGACGCTATCGGCGCCGTGCCCGGCGTCGAGCTGGTCCGGGTCTACGGCAGGCCGAACCCGGTCACCGGGCGGATCGTCGCCGCCGAGGTGGTCGCCGCGCGCGACCACGACCCGGCCGCCCTCCGCCGCGCGGTGACCGCCGCGTGTGCGGTGCTGCCGGAGGCTGCCCGCCCCCGGCTCGTGAAGATCGTGGATTCCCTCTCGATCGTGCAGAACAAGATGGATAGGCGAAACAAATGAGTGGACGCGTCGTTGTCGTCACCGGTGGCAGCCGTGGCCTCGGAGCGGATCTGGTCAGGTCCTTCCTGCATTCCGGGGACCGGGTGGCGACCTGCAGCCGCTCCACCTCGACATACCTGAACGAGCTCCGCGCCGACCCGGCGACGGCCGACCGGTTTTTCCACGACGTCGCCGACATCGCCGACCGCGGAAGCGCGGAGGCCTTCGTGGCGGCGGTGTACCGGCGCTGGGGCCGGGTCGACGTGCTGGTCAACAATGCCGGGGTCGCCAGGGATGGGGTGCTCGGCCTCGCCGCCGCCGCGGACATCGACGCGGTGATCGATCTCAACCTGAAGGGCACCCTGCACGTCACCAGGGCGGCCGTGCGCCGGATGCTGACGGTCGGCCGCGGCCGGATCGTCAACGTCTCCTCGGTGGTCGGCATCGCCGGGTACCAGGGGCTGTCCGTCTACAGCGCGACGAAGGCCGGGCTCGACGGCATGACCAGGTCGCTGGCGCGCGAGCTCGGGCCGCGCGGGATCACGGTGAACTCGGTGGCGCCCGGCTACCTCACGACCGAGATGAGCCACGGCCTCACCCCGGCACAACTGGAGCAGATCCGCAGGCGCACGCCGCTGGGCAGGCTCGGCGCCCCCGGCGATGTCTCCGCGACCGTCCAATTCCTCACCTCCGAGCATGCCGCCTTCATCACCGGCCACGTCCTCGTGGTGGACGGCGGTCTCACCGCCTGATCGGTGTCGGCCGACCCCGCAATCGGGAGTGCCGGGCTCGTGATTGAATGGCGGTGGGCCGACCCGCGCGCCGCAGTCGATCGAGAGGACCACAGCATTGGGAACCGGGATGATTCTCTTGATCATTCTGGTGTTGCTGCTCGTCTGCCTCGCCCTCGCCTCCACCTATCGGCTGATCATGTTGCGCCGCGGCGGAACCGCCGCGATCCTGCGCGTGCTGCCCGCGACGGGCGGGCACGGCTGGCGCCACGGCCTGATCCGCTACGACGAGGACCGCCTCGTCTTCTACAAGCTCACCAGCCTCAAGCTGGGCCCGGATTCGGTGATCAAGCGGCTCGGCATCGAGATCGGCGACCGCCGCGGCCCGCACGGTGACGAGTTCGACATCATGACCGACGACATCGTGGTGATCGGAGTCGCGGACAAGGAGGGCGAGTTCCAGTTGGCGCTGGACCGCAACTCGCTCACCGCCTTCCTCTCCTGGGTGGAGTCGCGCCCGTCGGACCGCTCCCGCCGGATGCAAGGCAGATGACATGAACGTGCACCTGACCAGGATCTACACCAGGACCGGCGACGACGGCAGCACCGGGCTCAGCGACTTCTCCCGGGTCTCCAAGAACGACCCGCGGCTCGCCGCCTACGCCGACTGCGACGAGACCAATGCCGCGCTCGGCGTCGCGCTCGCGCTCGGCTCGCCGCCGCCGGAGATCGCCGCGGTGCTGCGCGGCATCCAGAACGACCTCTTCGACGCGGGCGCCGATCTCTCCACCCCGGTGGTCGCCGAGCCGAAGTACCCGCCGCTGCGCGTCACCGAGCCCTACATCGAGCGGCTGGAGCGGTGGTGCGACGAGTTCAATGCCGAACTGGCGCCGCTGAATTCGTTCATCCTGCCGGGCGGGACCGCGCTGGCCGCGCTGCTGCACACCGCGCGCACCGTCGCCCGCCGGGCCGAGCGCTCGGCCTGGGCGGCCGTCGCCGCGCACCCCGATGACACCTCGGTCCTCCCGGCCAAGTACCTGAACCGGCTCTCGGACCTGCTCTTCATCCTGTCCCGCGTCGCGAACCCGGGCGGTGACGTGCTCTGGCAGCCGGGCGGCGGCCGGGAGCCCGCGGCCGGAGCCGGCGCCGCGGACCGACCGACGGCGGCCGACGCCGCGGCGGACGGCCTTGACGCCTGAGCCGACGTACCGGGTGACACCGGATACCGGCAACCTGCGCGGGCAGCCCACCGGCGGCCCGCGTCGCAACTATCCTTGCATCCAACGGTGCGCCGACAAAGCGGAGAGGCGGCATGGAACGGTTTCTGGTCACGGGCGGTAATCGCCTGGTCGGCGAGGTGGAGGTGGGGGGCGCGAAGAACAGCGTCCTCAAGCTGATGGCAGCCGCCCTCCTCGCCGAGGGCACCACCACCATCACCAACATCCCGGACATCCTCGACGTTCCGCTGATGGCCGACGTGCTCCGCGGCCTCGGCTGCGAGGTGGTGATCGACGGCTCGTCGGTGGTCATCAACACCCCGGCCGAGCCCAAGTACCACGCCGACTTCCCGGCGGTCACCCAGTTCCGCGCCTCGGTGTGCGTGCTCGGCCCGCTGATGGCGCGGTGCAAGCGGGCGGTGGTCGCGCTGCCCGGTGGCGACGCCATCGGCTCCCGGCCGCTGGACATGCACCAGGCCGGGCTCCGGCTGCTCGGCGCGACCAGCGAGATCGAGCACGGCTGCGTGGTCGCCAGGGCCGACGAGCTGCAGGGCGCCCGGATCCGGCTGGACTTCCCCTCGGTCGGCGCCACCGAGAACATCCTCATGGCCGCGGTGCTCGCCGAGGGCGAGACGGTGCTCGACAACGCCGCCCGCGAGCCCGACATCGTCGACCTCTGCACCATGCTCAGCCGGATGGGCGCCCGGATCAGCGGCGCGGGCACCTCGGTGCTCACCATCCAGGGCGTGAAGCGGCTCGCGCCGACCACGCACCGGGTCATCGGCGACCGGATCGTCGCGGCCACCTGGGGCATCGCCGCCGCCATGACCCAGGGCGACGTCCGGGTCACCGGGGTGAACCCCAAGCACCTCTCGCTGGTGCTGGACAAGCTGCGCTCCGCGGGCTCGCGAATTTCGTTCGAGCCGAACGGTTTCCGCGTCGTCCAGCCGGAACGGCCACGGGCCGTGAACTTCTCGACGCTGCCCTTCCCCGGCTTCCCGACCGACCTGCAGCCCATGGCCATCGGCCTGGCCGCGGTGGCGGACGGCACCTCGATGATCACCGAGAACATCTTCGAGGCCAGGTTCCGCTTCGTGGAGGAGATGATCCGGCTCGGCGCCGACGCCAGGACCGACGGACACCACGCCGTCGTGCGCGGAATCCCGCGGCTCTCCAGCGCGCCGGTCTGGTCCTCGGACATCAGGGCGGGCGCGGGGCTGGTGCTCGCCGGCCTCGTCGCCGACGGCACCACCGAGGTGCACGACGTCTTCCACATCGACCGCGGGTACCCCCGGTTCGTCGAACAGCTCCAGGAGCTCGGCGGCGCGGTCGAGCGCGTGACCGTTGAAAAACGTTCCTGACCAGGCGATTTGACATCGCACAGCGAGGGACGTAACTTTTAACCCGTCAGAGCGACACGGACACCGACCCGGGAGACCGGGAAACGAGGTTGGACGGACGAGCGCCTGGCGGATTTGGATCCTCGCTCTTGATGAGCTAAGCTGATCCAGCTGCCTCACTGAAACTCCGGAGAATATCCGGCGCGAAGGTGTGTGCGTGTGTTCTTTGAGAACTCAATAGTGTGTCGATGAATGTCAGTGCCAAAATATTTTGGTTCCTGGTTTTTCACACCCCCGTGTGGAGGCTGGGACATTTTGTCAGCAAACATTTTTTGCTGGTGTTTTGTTTTGCTGGGTTTTCGGACTCGCGTTTTTCTTT
>NZ_JBHVAK010000068.1:0-34923 GCF_042667085.1 Nocardia sp. NPDC057353 | reverse complement strand
CCCGCGGCGTCTCTTTGCCGGCCACTCATTTGTGCACCCGGGGGCTTGGGCCACACGGGGGCGCCGCGCGGCGCCCCCCCCCCCCGCGGCCGCGTCGAACCCGAAACGGTCAGTCGGTGGCGACGGTGTGCCTGGCGCGCACCGTGCACACCGTGATCAGCCCGACGATCGCCAGCGCGATGACGAAGAAGGCGGGCGCGAGGTTGTTGCCGGTGCGCGCCACCAGCCAGACCGCCACGTAGGGCGCGGTGCCGCCCGCGATGATCACGCCGAGGTTCCAGCCCATCGCGACCCCGGTGAAGCGGGACGCCTTATCGAAGAGCTGCGGCAGCAGCGTGTACGCCCCGACCTGCGCGGCCACCGAGTTCAGCATGATCACGATGTAGGCGACGGTGGCGATCAGCAGCCCGCGCTCCATCAGCCCCATCATCGGGTAGGTCAGCACGATGAAGCCGACGAAGCCGAGCACCATGAGCCGGACCAGCCCGATCCGGTCGCCGAGCAGCCCGCCGAGCGGCATGCTCAGCGCGGCGATGCCGATCGCCAGCGTGGCCACCCAGTAGACCGGGGCCGCGTCGTAGCCGAGCCGCTTGGACAGGTGGATGGTCATGTAGGTGAGCCCGATGTAGGCGGTGCCGTTGACCGCGGCGCTGATCGCGACGGCCTGCAGCAGCGCGCGCGGCTGGCGGCGGAACACCGCGGCGACGGGGGAGTGCTGCTCGGTGTCGGAGCCCTCGGTCTCGTGCGTCTCCGACACCCGGGTCCGCACCCACAGGCAGAACAGCGTCAGCGGCAGCGCCAGCAGGAACGGGATCCGCCAGCCCCACGAATCGAGCTGGTCGTCGGTGGTCAGCGCCGCCACGATGCCCGCCACCGCGGCGGCGAGCGCGAAGCCGCCGGTCGAGCCGAGCGGGGTGAACGAGCCGTAGATCGCCTTGCGCCGCGGCGGCGCCGACTCGGAGATGAAGGTCGCCGAGCCGCCGACCTCGCCGCCCGCCGAGAAGCCCTGCACCAGCCGGACCAGCACCAGCAGCACCGTCGCCCACACGCCGATCTGCGCCGGGGTCGGCAGCAGCCCCATCATGGTGGAGCCGACGCCCATGCAGACCAGCGTCGCCATCAGCGCCTTCTTGCGCCCGAAGCGGTCGCCGATGTGCCCGAAGACCACCCCGCCGAGCGGCCGGATCAGGTAGGCGGTGCCGAAGACGGCGAGCGCGGAGAGCAGCGAGGTGACCGGGTCGTCGCTGGGGAAGTACAGCGGGGCGATGACCGCGGCCATGTAGCCGTAGAGGCTGAAGTCGTAGTACTCGATCAGCGTTCCGACGCCGCCCGCCAGCGCGGCCCGGCGGGCGGATCGGCGATCCGGCTCCGCCTGTGCGGGTGCGGGGGCGACCCCCGTGTCCTGAGCGACCATGCCCGTGCTCCTCTGCGAGGTGTGATCCAAGTCATGCACAATCTCCATCCCGAACGATCGTTTGTCAACTCGCTGCCGTCATTCGTGTACTTCTGGCAGACTTCGGCTAACGATCGTTCGGTTTCGACTTGACTGCGGAGGTGCTCGATGAGCGAGGGGCTGTCCACCACCATCGGCGAACTGGCGGCCACCGGTCCCCGTGACCTCGGTGCCACCGCCTGGTTCACCGTCGACCAAACGCGGGTGAACACCTTCGCCGACGCCACCGACGACCACCAGTGGATCCACGTCGACCCGGAGCGCGCCGCCGCCGGGCTGTTCGGCACCACCATCGCGCACGGCTACCTCAGCCTGGCGCTGGTGCCGAAGCTGCTCGGCGAGCTGCTCACCCTCACCGACCAGGTGCGCGGCACCAACTACGGGCTGGACCGGGTGCGGTTCACCGCCCCGGTGCCGGTCGGGGCGGAGCTGCGGCTGGTCGCGCGGATCGACGAGGTGGCGGCGCGGGCGGACGGCGGGGTGCGGTATCGGGTCGCGGTCCGGCTGGAGGTGCGCGGGCAGGAGCGGCCCGCCATGGTGGGGGAGGCGATCTACCTCGCCTACGCGGGCTCGGGGTTGCCGGGCTGAGCGCAGGGCGTCGAGCGGCGACAGGACGAGCCGGAGGCCGTCAGCACCCGCGGTGCCGACGGCCTCCGGCTCGTCGAAGTTCGGTCGTGACCCGTGGAACTACTGGCTGGGCTGCGGAACGTCGATATCGCAGTCGGCCTTGGGGTTCGCGCCGAGGTAATTCAGCGGCCCCGCGATGATGGTGAGCGCGATCGTGCCGGTGCTCGCGCAGTTCTGCGGCGCGCTGTCGTAGTAGTTGCGCTGAGCCCCGGCGATCACGCCGATGAGTAGCCAGACCAGCACGATGACGCCGAGCAGGCTGGTGTTCCGGGTGGCGGGGCGGCGGCGGGCGAAGGTGGGCATCTCGACTCCTGTGCTGGACTGGACTGCTCAGGCAATTCCCGCTCCGCGCCGCCGGAAACGCTGCCGCGCGACGGATTTGCGCCGCGGTCAGTGCCCGATCCGGTCCAGCCAGGTGATGAGCGCGGGGATCGCCAGGTAGGCGATGGTGGCGTGCGAGGCGCCGGGAATCTGCTCGTAGGTGACGTCCATGCCGTGACCGCGTTCGCGGGCGACGAAGGCGTCGGTGTCCGCGGGCACCACCAGTTCGTCGTCGCGGCCCTGGGCGACGAGCAGCGGGGCGCGGAAAACCGTGGCGCCCGCGGAGTTCCGCGCCAGCAGGTCGCTCCACGGCAGGGTGGTGGTGGGGTCGCGGGTGGTGAAGTTCCCGAGCAGCGGCTGCCCCATGGCGTGCAGCTGTTCCGGGTTGCTGAGCAGGCAGAGCCGGTTCATCTCCGGGACCACGCCCTGCGCGGCCGGGGTGAGGATGTCCGGCAGGCTCGCCCCGTACACCGACGCATGCCGCCGGTGCGCAGCAGCACGTCGGTGGCGTTGACCGCTGCCGCGTGCACCCGGATGCGTACCTCGCCGGGGCCGGGTTCGGGGGAGGGGAGCTCCAGCACCCGCAGCACTTCGGGGCCGCC
Source organism: Nocardia sp. NPDC057353 (assembly GCF_042667085.1). Classification (NCBI taxonomy): domain Bacteria; kingdom Bacillati; phylum Actinomycetota; class Actinomycetes; order Mycobacteriales; family Nocardiaceae; genus Nocardia; species Nocardia sp. NPDC057353. The sequence goes on along the minus strand of NZ_JBHVAK010000068.1, from coordinate 31,920 downwards.
GTATTCGTAGAGTCCGATCGCCTTCATTGCAGGCGAAACGCGAGATATTCCGATCAGTAAGAGTTTCAGACCACGGAGCAGGAGCCGCGAGGTAGACGCCTGCCTGCGCGAACGGTTCTGAGCGCTACCCGAGTGCCCACGCGTACTGCGGGGGCCACGGCATCGCGGAGCCGCTCTCGCGCAGCACGTTCCGAGCCCAGTTCGGATCCCGCAGCGTCGCACGCCCGGCCAGCACCACGTCGGCCGCGCCCTCGCCGAGAATGCGGGCGACCTGCCCCGACTCCTCGATCAACCCGACCGCGCCGACGACCGCGCCGGTCCGGCGCCGGATCTCGGCGGCGAACGGCACCTGGTAACCGGGGACGGAGCCGATGACGGCCGGGCGCAGGCCGCCGGAGGAGACGTCGATGAGGTCGACGCCGAGCGGGAGAACCTGTTCGGTCAACGTGACCGCGTCCTCGACATCGAGCCCGCCGGTGAGCCAGTCGGTTGCCGAGATGCGGAGCAGCAGGGGCAGGTCGGCGGGCCACACCTCGCGCACGGCACCGACCACCTCGCGCACCAGCAGGGCACGGTCCGCGCCGTAGGCGTCGGTGCGGTGATTGCTCAGCGGGGAGAGGAAGGAGTGCAGCAGGTATCCGTGCGCGGCATGGATTTCCACGGCCTGAAATCCGGCTGCGCGAGCGCGCCCGGCGGCGGCCGCGAACAGGCCGGGCACCGCCCGGACCTCGTCCGTCGACAGCACCCGCGCACCCTCGGAGGCCGTGACGGGAATCCAGCCACCGTCGGCTGGCTCGACCCGCCGCCGCCGATCGATCCACGGCGGGTACGTCGACGCCTTCGGCCCCGCGTGCCCCAGCTGCAGCGCGGGCACCGCACCGTGCCGCCGCACCGCCGCCGCGATCCGCGCCAACCCCGGGATCTGCTCGTCCGACCACACCCCGAGGTCGGCGGGGCTCACCCGCCCCTCAGGAACGACGGCGGTCGCCTCGGTGAGCACCAACCCGACCCCGCCGACCGCCCGCGCCTCGAGGTGCGACACGTGCCAGTCGGTGACCACCCCCGCCGGCGCCGAGTACTGGCACATGGGCGACATCCACAGCCGATTCGGCACCCGCAGCCCGCGCAGCCGCAGGGCGTCACCGGCAGCGCTCATCCGCGCGCCGCGGTGAACTCGGCGGCGGCCGCCACCACGTCGGTGGCGAAGGTGCCGAGCGTGACCGCGGTGGCGCCGCCGTCGACCGGGATCACCGTGCCGGTGACGTAGCGGGCCAGGTCGCAGGCGAGGAAGAGCGCGACGTCGGCGATCTCCTCGGCGGTGCCGAGCCTGCCCAGCGGCTGGCTCGCGCCGAGCCGGTTCTCCAGGTGGTCGACGAAGGCGTCCGACTCCGCGGCGGGCACGCCGAAGGTCCTGGCCATGAGCGGGGTCTTGATGATCCCCGGCGCGATGGCGTTCGAGCGGATGCCGAGCCCGCCCAGCTCGATGGCGGCCTGCCGCACCAACCCGACCAGCGCGTGCTTGGCGATCGTGTACGACGGCGTGCTCCACCCGCCCTGCAGCGCCGCCGCGCTGGCGGTGGTGATGATCGAGCCGGGGGAGCCCTGCTCCCGGAACATCCGCGCCGCGACCTTGTGCCCGAGCAGTGCGGAGCGGGTCAGCAGTGCCAGGGTGCGGTCGAAGCCGTCGGCGGTGAGGTCGATGATCGGAGCCGGATCACCCTGCGCGCCCGCATTGTTGACGAAGACGTCGAGCCGCCCGAACTCGTCCACGGCGGCCCGCGCCAAGCCCTCGATCTCGGCCTCGTCGGTGACGTCGGCGTGCCGGTACACCGCGCTAGCCCCGATATCGGAAGCGGCGGCGGCGCCCAGCTCGTCCTGGATGTCGCCGATCACGACCTTCGCCCCGGCTTCCGCGAAGCGGCGCGCGGTGGCCAGCCCGATCCCGCCCGCCGCGCCGGTGACGACGGCGACCTTGCCGTCGAGCAGGGCGGTCACGCGCCCAGCTCCTGCCGCAGCCGGTCGAGCGCGTCGCGGTAGATGCCGCGGATCGCGGTGGCGAGTTCTTCGTCGCCCGCCGCGGAGCCGGAGGTGAAGGTGGCGTCCCAGCTGATGCGCGAGCCGCCGTCCTGCGCCTCGACGGTGATCCGGGAGCGGTACTCCTGCAGCGGCAGCGGGCCGCTCAGGTACTCGTAGAGGTAGCTGCGCCCGGCGTCGTCGTGCTCGACGATCCGCTCGACGGCATCGCCGCCGCCCCCGGCGAAGGTGGCGTGCCTGGTGTCGCCGTCCATGCGGACGCTCTCGATGGCCGGGATCCAGGAGGCGATGGCGCCGACGTCGCCGACCACCTTCCAGACCGCGTCCGGGTGCGCGGTGAACGACGCGGTTTCGATGATCTGCACGATGGCTCCTCGTCTCTGCTGGTCAAATAACGCTAGGGGTGTCCGCGCGGGCTTCACAGTGCACGCAGGGGGACAAGTGCGGCGTCGTACTCGCGGCGCAGCCGGGCCACCAGGTCGGCGGTGGACTCGACGGCGGTGACCGCGCCGACGCCCTGCCCGGCGCCCCAGATATCGCGCCACGCTTTGGCACCGGAGGTCACGGTGTCCCCGGTGCCGAAGTCCATGGCCGAGGGGTCGGAGGTGCCGAGGTCGTCCGGGTCCAAGCCCGCGGCGACAATGCTGCCGCGCAGGTAGTTGCCGTGCACGCCGGTGAACAGGTTGGAGTAGACGACGTCGCTCGCGCCGGAGTCGACGATCATCCGCTTGTACCCGTCCACCGCGTTCGCCTCGCGGGTCGCGATGAAGGCCGAGCCGATATACGCCAGGTCGGCGCCCGCGGCCCGCGCGGCCAGGATCGAGCGGCCGTGCGCGATGGCGCCGGAGAGCAGCACCGGCCCGTCGAACCAGGCCCGGATCTCCTGCAGCAGCGCGAACGGCGAGAGCGTCCCGGCGTGCCCGCCCGCCCCGGCCGCCACCGCGATCAGCCCGTCCGCGCCCTTCTCGATCGCCTTGCGCGCGAACCGGTCGTTGATGACGTCGTGCAGCACGATGCCGCCGTAGCCGTGCACGGCCTCGTTGACGTCGGCGCGGGCGCCGAGCGAGGTGATCACGATCGGCACCTCGAACTCGGCGATCGTGGCCAGATCCTCGTCGAGCCTGGCATTGGACCGGTGCACGATGAGGTTCACCGCGAAGGGCGCGGCGGGCGCCTCCGGGTGCTCGGCGTCGTACTTCGCGAGCCGCTCGGTGATCGTCGTGAGCCACGCGCGCAGCTGCGCCTGCGGGCGGGCGTTCAGGCTCGGGAACGAGCCGACGATGCCCGCCGTGCACTGCGCGACCACGAGCTCCGGGCCGGAGACGATGAACATGGGCGAGGCCATCGCGGGCAGCCGGAGCCGGTCGGTGAGGATGGCGGGCAGGGTCACGGGTGCTCCTCGTCTCGGGGGTCAGTTCGGAACGCGCAGGATCAGGGCGTCGCCCTGCCCACCGCCGCCGCAGAGCGCGGCCGCGCCTGCGCCGCCGCCGCGGCGGCGCAGCTCCAGCGCCAGGTGCAGGGCGATCCGCGCCCCCGACATGCCGATGGGGTGGCCGAGCGCGATCGCGCCGCCGTTCACGTTGACCCGCTCGGGGTCGATGCCGAGCGCGCGAGTGGAGGCGATCCCGACCGCGGCGAACGCCTCGTTGATCTCCACCAGGTCCAGCTCTCCCGGCGAGCTGCCCTCGGCGGCACAGGCTTCCGCGATGGCATTCGACGGCTGGAGTTGCAGCCCGGAGTCCGGCCCGGCCACCATGCCGTGCGCGCCGATCTCGGCGAGCCAACTCAGCCCGTGCTTCTCGGCGTACGTTCGGCTGGTCACGACCAGCGCGCAGGCGCCGTCGTTGATGGTGGAGGCATTGCCCGCGGTAATACTGCCGTCCGCGCGGAAGGCGCCGCGCAGCCGGGCCAGCGTCTCGACGGTGGTGTCCGGGCGCACGCCCTCGTCGCGGCCGAACCAGGCGCTCTCGCCTTTGCGCCCCGGCACCTCGACCGGGACCACCTCGTCGTCGAAGACCCCGCTGTCCCAGGCCTTCGCGGCCAGCCGGTGCGAGCGCGCGGCGAAGGCGTCCTGGTCCTCGCGGGCGATGGAGTCGCGGTCGTTGCCCGCCTCGGTGAGCAGCCCCATGGGCTGGTCGGTGAAGGTGTCGTGCAGCCCGTCGTAGGCCATGTGGTCGACCAGCGTGACCTCGCCGTACTTGTAGCCGGTGCGCGAACCGGGCAGCAGGTGCGGCGCCTTGCTCATGGATTCCATGCCGCCGGCGACGATCACCTCGAAGGCGCCGGAGCGGATGAACTGGTCGGCCAGGATCAGCGCCTCGATCCCGGACAGGCACACCTTGTTGATGGTCAGCGCGGGCACCGACATCGGGATTCCGGCCTTCGCCGCGGCCTGCCTGGCGGGCATCTGCCCCGCTCCGGCGGTCAGGACCTGGCCCATGATCGTGTACTGCACCGCCCCGGGCGCCACCCCGGTCCGGTCCAGCGCGCCGCCGATGGCGACCGCGCCCAGTTCGGCGGCGGTGAACCCGGCCAGCCCGCCGAGCAGGCGGCCGATCGGCGTGCGGGCGCCGCCGACGATCACGGAGGTGGTCTGGGGCACGGGGCTCTCCTCGGTAATACGTTCAACAGTACTCAGTATCTCAGCACAGTACTGTCCGCGGGTCGAGGGTGAGCTGTCGGTTGTCTCCCAAAGTGGACTGTGCACCGCTGTGACTCAGCTCATACCGTCGGCCGGACGCTCTTCCGCTCTCGGAAAGGATCAGCAATGACGAGTTCCGCCGGTACCGGCACCAATCTGTTCGTCAGTGCGGACATCTCGGGCACCGCGCGGTGGTTCGAGACCACGGCCGACGTGCTCTCCATCGACGACGAGGAGCTGGCCGAGACCATCGCCTTCGTGCACAAGGGCGGGATGACGTTCCTGTCGCCCATCCTCCCGGACCTGAAGGCCATCGTCTGCACCGCGGGCAGCCGCGAATCGCACCTGGCCATCCTCTCCCGCGAATCCGCGGTGCCCTGCGTGCTCGCGGCCACCATCGACACCGACATCCCGACCGGCACCGAGGTCCGGCTGGTCCTCGGCGACCCGGAGAACGCCACCATCGAGATCGCCACCCCGGCGGTGGCCTCGTGACCACCTTCGCGAGCCGCGTCCGCACCGACCCCGACTACGAGCCCACCCTCGACGAGTGGAACCAGCTCGTGCTGCAGGGCGGCCGCGCCTACAAGTCAGAGCTGGCTCGGCGCACAGTCTTCGAATCCGAGATGTTCGGCATGAACACCTACATCGTCATGTCGATGATGGAGGACTACCGGAAGGTCCCCGACCGCCTGCGCACCATCCTCCGCCACGCCACCGCCGAGGAGCTGGTCCGCACCGGCCTGCCGATCGGCTCCAAGCGCAGCTTCATCAACCTCGCCGCCATGCCGCTGCACTACCTCACCGGCCGTGAACTCTACGTCGACCTCGGCGCGAACACCCTCGCCGACGGCCACGAGGACACCCTCACCGTGCTGCGCTTCTGGCGCCGCGCCACCATTGCCATGCGCACCGACGGCGCGCTGTTCAACATGGACGCCGAGCCGCCGGACAGCTCGCACGTCGTCGGCCCCGAACTCCTGGGGTCGATCCTGGGCCACCTGGAGCCGAACGACCCGGCGACCACCGCCGTCATCCGCAAGTTCGCCGCCCGGCTCACCGCCTACGCCTTCCTGGAGAACTGCGACGCCCGCACCGCCGTCTGCGACACCGGCCCCTACGACCTCGGCGACGGCACCTTCCTCGCGCTGCGCGAACTCTGCTGCGACGGGGACGGGGACTTCCCGTGGCTCGACGGGATCCGGGACACGCTCCCCGAGCACCACTTCGTCCTCGCCTACCGGCTGCCGGACAGCGTGCGGATGGACAACAACGTCTGGGGGACGGCGTGGTTCACGCCCAGCGACTACCTCGGCGACGTTCTGGAAGCGCGCGTCTTCGCCCGCAACGGGTCCTCCCTGCGCGCGCTCTCGCAGGACGAGGTGGTCGCGCTGACCGGGCACATCCGGACCGCGCACCGCACGCTCTACGGACGGCTCGCCGACACCGATCCGGAGCAGCGCAATCTGTACGCGACGCAGATGTACAGCTGGAAGCTGAAGGCGTGGGCGCGGATCGCCGGGTGCTACGACGAGATCGACTGGTCGGTGAGCCCGTCCATCGTCTCCTTGTACGAGCGGTTCAGTGACCCCGCGGTCGCGCTCGGCCTGATCGGCGGGGTCTTCGTGCCCGCCGATCGAGACAGTTGTTTCCGCCCGCTCGAGGAGTGAAGCCGCCGACCACGGTTCCGCGCCGCCTGCTCGGGCGCTGCCTGCGCGATCCCGCCGGGAGGCGGGCGCTCGCCGGTATCGGATCGGTCGTGACCCTCATCCTGACAGTCGATCTTCGTCAACTCCGGGTTGACGCACGTTGGATTGTCAACTACTAGTTGACGCGTGTGCGGGAGTCGGTCTCGCCGATGATCCGAGGGAGTGGCGAGTGGATGCCGGCGAGAAGGCCGGTGCACGCCGACGGCCGCGAGAAGCTCAGGCTGCTCGCCGCCGTGGCGGAGGCCGCGGTCGGGGCGCGGGCGCTGACCCTGCTCCGAGGGGATCTGGAGGCGGTGCTGTACGAGGCAGTGGCCGAAATCGTCGATATCCGCTTCGGCACAACGGTCGAAGCGGTGGCGCAAACCGCTGACGACGTCGTCGCGACCCTCTCGGACGGCAGCATCGTGCACGCCGACCTCCTCGTCGGCGCCGACGGTGTGCACTCCCGGGTGCGCAGCCTGGTCTTCGGACCCGAGGCCGACCACGTCGTCGACCTCGGCCACGTGGTGGGCGCCTTCCCGCTCGACCGCGTCCCCGACCAGGTGCCTGCCGGCATCGGCACGGTCTTCCTCGGGCCGCGCCGCACCGCCTCGGTCATGAATCTCGGCCCCGACCGAGCCTCGGCCTTCTTCGCCTACCGCAGCCCCGACCCGGCCGCCGACCTCGCCCTCGGCGCCGCACCCGCACTCACCCGTGCGTTCGGCGACCTCGGCGGGGGAGTGGCCGATGCGCTCGCGCAACTCGAAAGCAAGCCCGGGGCAGCCTATTTCGACTCGGTCACCCAGGTGGTCACCGACCGCTGGAGCGACGGCCGGATCGTCCTGCTCGGCGACGCCGCCCGGTGCCTCACCGTCTTCGCCGGCTACGGCGCCGCGCTCGTCCTCGACGGCGCCGACCGGCTCGGTACCGCCCTGACCGAGCGCGGCGGCGACATCACCGCGGCGCTCGCGGACTGGGAGACCTCGCTACGCCCCGAGGTGCGCAAACGGCAAGCGGTGGCCCGCAGGGGGATCAGCCGGTTCGCCCCGCCGACCCGCGCCCACGTCGCGCTCAGCGAATTGATGTTCCGCGCCATCGCGCTGCCCGGCATTCGCACCCTGGTGCAGCGCGCGATCCACCGTGCGAACAATTAGCTCGGATAACCGGGCGCTGTCGATCCGGCGTGGCGATTCGGGCGGAGTGAACGTTGTGTCAGGACTTCCAGTCGGGACGCCGGCCCAGGTAGCGCAGCAGCGCGTCGGCTTCGTCGTCGCCGGGTGCGGGGTCGAGCGCCACCGCGAACGCGCCGTAGGCCCGCAGCGGTTCGACGATCTGTCGCGCCACCGGCAGTAGCTCGGCGGCCATCGCGGTGGTCAGCGGCGAGGGCAGGCCGCTCGCCACGGCCAGGTCCCATGCGTGTACCGCGGCGTCGAGGGCGCAGGCGCCGACACCGATCGGCGCGGGCAGGCTGTTCGGGGGGACCGGGACCGCGACGTCACCCGCGTCGGGCGCGATATCCGCCCAGGCCGCGGCGGTACGCGTCAGTGCCTGCTCGAGCAGCGTCCCGGGTGCCACGTCGAGCTTCCCGGACGGGGCGAACGGGTCATCGGCGGGGCCGTCGCCGCCGGTCAGGGACGCAGCGTAGGCGAGCTGGTCGCCGACGGCGTGTTGCAGCACCTGGGTGGCGTTCCATTCGGCACACGGCGTGGGGGCCGCCCAGTCGGAAGTGCCGCGCACGGCGGCGCGCAGTGCGTCGTGAGCCTGCTCGAGGATCGGCCACGGAGTGTCAGGCATGGGTGTTTTCCTCTCGACCCGGGCAATCCTGCCCCGTTCCCCGCCACCCGGGACAGACCCCGGAAATCCCGTCCCTGATGCCGGAGGCCGCCGGGAGCCCCGCCGAATCCAGCGGGGCCCCGGAACCGCAACCTCAGAGGAACGAATCGGACCCGCTCAACCCGTACCGCGGATGATCCCCGATCACGATCGACTCGAAGATCCCGAACCCCGTCGCCTCCCCCTCCTGCGTCCGGATGACGCAGTCCCGCAACTGATGCGCCTCCAGGATCGTGGCCCGATCGGTCATGTCCGAGTACCGCTCCCCGGACACGTGGTCGACCCCGTTGTACTTCCCGTGCCGATCCCCCTTGAACCCGAAGTAATTGGCGGTCCCCAGGTGGAATCCGATATCGGAGACCGGTGCGATCTCCACCGTCCGCTCCTTGCCCCAGCCCGCGTCGAAGGTCATGGTGCCGCCGAGCAGGCGCCGGGTGGCGGGGTCGTATTTGAGGTCGTCGACCATGCCGTGCAGCGGCTCCTGCCGCCCGTCGGCGTGGTTGACGAAGCCGGAGAAGTAGTGCACCTCGCCGTTGACCCACTGCAGGTAGTGGTGGATCTCGTAGGGGGCGCTGCCGTCGGTGGGCCGGAAGAACATGGGGCTCCAGGTGAGGATGAAGTCCTGGTCCATGCGGTTGAGCGGCTTGATGTCGGAGGGCGGCTCGCCGACGTCCATGCGGACGCCCCAGGAGCGGTCGCGGTAGCCGTACCATTCGTCGTCGCGGATCTCGGTGCGCTCGCCGTCGATCTCCACCCAGCCCGCGACCGTCACCAGCTGGTGGAAGCGGCGCAGGTCGGAGGCGATGCGGAAGCCGTCGGCGCCGCGCTGGGCGTCCTTGCGCTCCAGGAACGGGGGGAGCAGGGTGCTGGTGAGCACCACGTCGAAGGCGAGCGGCTGCACGTCGTTGGGGTGCAGGACGGCGCGCACCTTCCGCATGGGCTCGATGATCTCGTAGTCGATCGGGCCGACGCCGATCCGCTCCGGGTCGAGGTCGAGTTCGGTGCTGGCGCGCACGGTGATCTGCTCGACGCCGCGCGAGATGCCCGCGAAGGCGTCGATCACATTGCGGTTCTGGTACTTGCCGATCCCGAAGTCGATCTGCAGCGAGCCGTCGCGGGCGAAGAGCGAGCACCAGATCTTCTCGGTCCAGGACAGGTCGGCGTGCGAGACGGTCGCGAAGGTCTCCGGCGTCTGGTGGATCAGGTACTCGTCGGCGGGCACGATCTTCTGCATCGGTTGACGCATTATTTTCTCCTTGTCGAGCGGTCAGGCGAGGCCGGTGAAGGCACTGGGGCGGTCGTGCGCGACGAGCGCGCCGCCGAAGAGCGCCCCGGCCGCGTCGTCGTCGCCGAGGGGTTCGGGGAAGAGGGCGAGGGTGCGGTCCGAGATGGCCCAGTCGATCCGGTCCTCGACGCCCGCCAGCCGGGCGAACGGGCGGAGCCCGAACGAGTACATGGTGGTGGCGGCGAGAATCCGGTCGGTGCGGCTCATCTCGCTGAACTTCTGGTAGAGCGCGATGTGCTCGGCGCCGACGGCCTGCCCGAAGTCGGCCCAGCGCGCGGGCGGGAGGAGTTCGGTGCTGCCGTCGGGGCGGTGGCCGAGGACCGCCGCGTGGGTGACGGTCGAGAGCAGCTGGTCGGGTTCGGTGAAGGTGGTTCCCCAGTCGTTGATCTCGAATTCGGCGAAGACGTCGGTGGGGAACTCGAGCGTCACTGTGACGCCGCTGAAGCCGGGGTCGCACGCGCGGGCCCAGGGGTAGCCGAACTGGCCCGCGTCGAGGCTGAGGAAGTCGCGTACCAGGGTCGCGGTGCGCGCGCCGGAGCCGTACGGTCCGTTGTCGCAGATCCCGACCCTGGAGTCGGTGAAGTACATGAAGCAGTACCCCGACAGCGCGGCATTGAGTGCCTGCAGTTCGCGGCGCACCGCGTCGTCCACCGGTTGCAGGTCGGCGCGCAGCCAGGTGAGCGCGGCCTCGGGCAGGTAGCGGTTGGTGAACCCGGCGTCCTTGTAGTCCAGCGTGCCGTCGCCGCGGTGCGCCAGCGTGAGCCGCCGCCAGAAATCCACCACCGTGCGGACGTCGTCCAGCGCCTCGCCGGGGGCGAGATCCCCGCGGCTGATCAGCAGTTCCCGGCCGCACAGGTAGTGGTAGCCGACCATCCAGATCCACAGCGGGCTGACCGCGCCGGGCCGCTCGCGCAGCCTGCGGCCGATCTCCTCGGCGGGCATGGCGGCCTCGATGCGGCGGATCCGCTCGGGGTAGGTGTGGAAGTCCTCGATCACCGACATGGCCATGTACGGCATCATCGGGAAGATCTCCGAGGTGAAGCCGGAGCGCCGGGTCATCTCCGGCTTGAAGGCGCGGCCCATGTGCTGGATGAGCTCGTCGAGCTGGGCGTCACTGAGCGGTTCGGCGATCAGCGTGGGCACGGTCGCGGCGGTGACCGAAGATGGGAAGGGCTTGACCGCGATGTCGTCGCCGACGGCGGAGATGTAGTTCCACCAGTCGGTGCGGGCATCGCCGCTGGTCGCGTCGGTGTAGGGACGGCCGACGGGGTCGGCGCCCGCCGCGGGGCGGGGCACCGCTGGTGCCGCAGCGACGGGCGCCTCGTCCGGCGCGGAGGCGGGGGCGAGCGCGCCGGTGCCGTCGGGGGCCGAGGTCAGCCGGACGTGTTCGCCGTCGGCTGGCGCCCACTCGCCGAGCTCGACCGCGAGCAGGCACGGCACCCCGTACTCGCGGGAGACGATCGCCAGGTGCGAGCGGGTGGTGCCGGAGGTGCAGACGATGCCACCGAGCCGCCCGAGAATCGGCGAGAGGAACGTCGTCCCGCCCGACTCCACCAGGGCGATGACGTCGGAGAGGTCGTCACCGAAGACCTCGATGACGTCGTCGGGGGCGGAGAAGTTCCGGATGCGCCCGGTGGCGCTGCCGAAGTCGGAGGAGCTGATTCCGGCGCACCGGGTGGACAGGTGGACGGTCATCGCCGCACCCCCGTCCGAACCGAGCGGTCAACGGGGCGAAAGCTTTCCATGCGCTGTGATCCTTTCCGCGGAACGAGGCGGGCTCTCGCAGCGTATGAACTGGATCACAGCGGGGGCAGTGCACTTAGGGGGACAGGCGGCTCAGAGCGCCGCATCGCGCGCGATGAGTGCGAGCTCGAGCCGGGACCGGCAGCCGGTCTGCTGCAGGATCCGGCTGATGTACTTCTTCACCGAATCCTCGGCGATGCAGAGGATCTCGGCGATGGCGGCATTGCTCTGCCCGTCGGCGACCAGCTTGACCACCTCCCGCTGCCTGCCGGTGAGCCTGCCGACCGCCTGGACCTCCGGCCCGATCGGCAGCCGCCTGGTCACCGGCGCGAGCTGCCTGCCGACCAACCGCAGCGTCGCGACCTGGTGCGCGTCCAACTCGGTGGGCGAGTGGCTGAACACCCCCACCAGCGCGGTGCGGCCACCGGCCAGCGGCAGCCGCATGGCCGCCGCCGAACCGACCTGCCAGCGCCCGCGCAGGTAGTGCCGCACGTACGCCTCGGCGGAGGCGGGCAGCCTGCCCTGGGCGAGCAGCTCGTTCAGCGAGGCCACCGAGCTGGAGAGCAGCTGCCGCACCGCGGGCGGTGAGCCGAAGACGTCGTGCGCGGCCCAGCGGTCCTGGTACTCGGGCAGCATCCGCGCGGTCGCGCCCTCGGTGAGCGGGGAGCTGTCCTCGAACACCAGGTTGAAGGTCGAACCGGAGAAGAACGAGACATTGTCGACGGCGAGATGGCGGCAGAGCGCGGCCACCAGCCCCTCCCGGAACTCGGTCATGCTCGACGCGTCGTGGCAGGCCGAGATGATCTCGAATGCCCTGCGGTAATCCTCGACATCCAGGATTGCCGGTGGTTCCCAGCGAGATGTCGTCATCGTCATCCCTGCTCTCGGTCGTCCGCGTCGGGTTGTCCCCCTATGTGGACTACATCACAACGCCCTGACTTTCTAGGTTTACATCACCGGCCGATCGCGAGCCAACGGCCCCGGTCCGGACGGGTCACCGCCGACCCCGAGCGCAGGAGATGATATGGCTGAGCTATCAACCGCCGGCCCCAAGTGGGGAGGGCAGGAGACCCTGCCCCTGCCGCAGCAGTTCAACGGCGCGATTCGCGCGCTGGTAGCCGGGCGCGCCGCCGAACTCGGGCTGGACTGGACCGACGGGGTGTTCACCCGCTCCGAGGAGCTCTTCGCCACCGCTGACGCGGAGGCCGTGGAGCGGGCCGTGCTGGACACCGGCTACCGCTTCGAGTTCTCCGCGACCGCCTCGCTGGACTCCGAGCCGGAGAAGTACCGCCGCCCGGAGGCCGCCGCCCAGGACTTCGCCGAATCCGGCGACGACGCTGCGCTGCGCGGCCGCGGCGACAACGTGCTGGCCACCGCGGAGAACACCATCGGAACGGTGCTGCGGGTCTCCCGGATCGAGCAGGTCATGGAGCTGCTGAGCGACGGCGTCCCGGAGCACACCATCGCCGTCATCGACGACTCCGGCGGCACCCTGACCGCGCCCGTTCTGGAGGGTTTCCACGGGGTGATCTGCCTCGGCGGCACCGTGCGCTCGCACCTGGGCATCCTGGCCCGCGAGTACCGGGTGCCGACGCTGATGAACTGCCGCATCGACGGCCTGGCGGACGGCGACCGGGTGGAGCTGGAGACCACCCAGGCCCCGCCCGCCGCCGACGCCTACGCGACCGGCGACACCGGCCACGCCCGTATCTGGAAACTGCAGAGCTGAGGACACCCGAGATGGCACGCGAACTCCGCTACCCCGAGCTGCTGGAGACCAACAGCTTCCTGCGCAACCTGAGCGACACCACCTACTGGTTGTGCATCACCCGCACCGTGCAGGAATCCAAGCTGTTCCCGATGAGCCCGTACATGCTGCTCAGCTACCTGAACAGCTTCTACCGGCTGCCAACCCTGCTGCGCGGGATCGACGCCGTGACCCCCGCCGAGGAGCTCGGCGACCGGGTCCGGGAGAGCAGCTTCAAGACCAATACCGTCAACGCTGCCTGGGGCATGCCGACCTTCTACCTGCTCGGCCGGGAGATGCTGCTCTCCTGGGGGCTGATCCGCTCGCAGGACGCGGTCGAGGACGTCGTGGACGTGCTCGACTTCAGTCGGCGCTTCAACCTGGCCTACCACCGCAACGACGGCCACATCTCGAACAAGGAGTTCGGCGACCGCTCGCAGTTCCTTCCCGAGCGCACCCTGGACGGCTTCAAGGACCAGCTGCACGGCGTCACCGCGGGTGACAGGCTGCACTCGGCGACGGTGAAGCTGCTGGCGACGCTCTCGCAGTACGCCTTCCTCGCGCACTGCGAGTGCCGGATCGGCATCCACAACAGCGGCCCGTACAACTGGGGCGACAACCGGCAGCTGCTGGTGCGCGACTTCTTCGACCTGGCCGAGGGCGACTACCCGTGGCTGGACGGCATCGCGGTCACGCTGCCGCACAACAACCTGACGATCCCGATCGTCTTCTCCGACACCAACTTCAACCTCGTCGACGACTGGGCCTCCTTCGAGGCCGAGCCGAGCTACGACGCCGCCAATATCGCCGCGGTCGGCATGTACACCTCGGACCCGCTCACCGACGGCTACGTGCCGGTCGGCATGGAGAACGCCGAGCTGCTCGCCGAGACCATGGAGCACTACCGGGCGATCCTGACCGAGGCGACCGCGGACCTGTGGAAGCGGATGGCGACCTGGAGCCGCGAGCAGATGATCGATGCCGGGGCGCTGGTGTACTCGTCGGTGGCGAAGGACTTCGCGCACCTGGCGGGCACCTACCGGCAGGCGGACTGGTTCGAGCTGGATTCCCGGGTGCAGCGGTTCAAGCCGCTCATGAACGACGAGTTCGCCCGCGACTACCTCGCCGAGATGGTCGGGCTGCTCGGGCTGCCGCAGCAGAAGTCGAACCCGTACTCCATGGCCAGGTACTCGGGGCTGAACCAGAACATGATCAGCGGCGTGCCGTACTCGGTGCTGGTGGACGGGGACTACGCGCCCTCGGTCGGGGCGGAGTGGAACGGCTGGTCGTCGCTGGAACAGAAGAACGGGCTCTGGACCACCAGCGCGGGCCGCATCTCGCTCGACGACTACAACGCCAGGGCCCGCGGCTTCACCCCGGCGGTGCACGACGAACGCTTCCGCTATCTCGACGAGGAGTGGGTGAAGTGGAACCACGGCACCGAGCTGGCCGCCGAGCTCTACCGCACCGGGCGGCCGAAGTGACCCAGCACCTGCAGATCGGGGACCTGATCACCAGGGCGGCCCGCACCTTCGGTGCGGCCCCCGCCCTGGTGCACGGGGACCGCACGGTGAGCTTCGCGGAGTTCGACCGGCTCACCGACAGGCTCGGCCATGCCCTGCTGGCCCGCGGCCTGGCACCCGGTGACCACGTCGCGGTGCTGGTGCCGAACGGGATCGACGGCGTCGTGGCGTACTACGCGCTGGCGAAGGCGGGGCTGGTCCGGGTGCCGCTCAATGCCCGCGAGACCGACGTCGAGCTGGCCTACAAGATGACCGACTCGGCGGCCAGGGCGCTGATCACCGACGGCCGGATCCCCGCCGAGGCCGACATCGTGATCGGCACAGCCGAACTCGACGCCATGATCGCCGACGCCCCGGATTCCCCGTGCCGGGTGGCGCGCGACCCGGAGGCGCCGCTGCGGCTCGCCTACACCGGCGGCACCACCGGCAAGCCGAAGGCGGTGGTGCTCACCACTCGCAGCGAGCTCGCCGAGGTGGCGAACTTCCTGGTCGACCTGCTGCCGGACCTCACCCCGGACTCGGTCATGCTGCACGCGGCGCCGATCACCCACGGCAGCGGCGCGTTCTTCCTGCCACACCTGGTCAAGGGCGCGCGGAACGTCATCCTGCCGAAGTTCACCCCGCAGGCGTTCGTGGACGCCGCCGTCGAGCACGGCGCCACCGCCACCTTCATGGTGCCGACCATGATCGCCATGCTGCTCGAGGACGCCGTCATCGACCGCGACCGGCTCCGGCTGAGCAGGCTCTGCTACGGCGGCGCGCCCATCGCGCCGACCCTGCTAGCACGCGGCATCGAGACCATCGGGCCGGTCTTCGCCCAGCTCTACGGCCAGGCCGAGGCGCCGCTGGCGATCACCTGCCTGCAACCGTGGGAGCACACCCCCGAGCGGCTCGGCTCGGCGGGCAAGCCCTACACCTTCGTCGAGGTCGAGATCCGCGGTGCCGACGGCGCCCCGGTGCCGGTGGGCGCCGAGGGCGAGGTCGTCACCCGCGGCCCGCACACCATGAGCGGGTACTGGCAGCGCCCGGAGGCCACCGCCGAGACGCTCGGCGCGGACGGCTGGCTGCGCACCGGCGATATCGGCAGGCTGGACGCGGACGGGTTCCTGCACCTGCTCGACCGCAGGCACGACGTGATCATCAGCGGCGGCTTCAACGTCTACCCGCGCGAGGTCGAGGACGTGCTGCTCACGCACCCGGCCGTGCGCGAGGCCGCTGTGGTCGGGGTGGACGACGCCCGCTGGGGGCAGCGCGTCGCCGCCGCGGTGGTGCTGCGCGACCGGGTCGACGACCAGGCGCTGCTCGACCACTGCGCCGAACGGCTCGCCGGATTCAAACGACCACGGCTGATCGAGCGCTGGGACGAGCTGCCCAAGAGCGCCGTCGGCAAATCCCTGCGCCGCACCGTGCGCGAGACACTGCAGAAATCCCTGGAGGTAAGCGACCATGCTTGACACCGCACACCTGGTCCTGCACGGCCTCACGCTCAAGCAGCTGGCCGCCGCCGAGCAGCTCGCCGACATCATCGACCTCGACACCGCGGTCATCGCCGCCGAACTCGAGCAGGCCGCCGCCGCGGGTTCGGTGCTCTCGGCGCGCGGGTCGGCCATGATCACCCCGGCCGGGCGCGCCGCGCTCGACGCCGTCTACCCGGCGGCCTTCGCCGACCGGCGCGCCGACGACGCCCTGGTGCGCACGCTCGCCGACTTCGAGCAGGGCATCAACAAGCGGATGCTGACGCTCATGACCTCCTGGCAGACCGTCACCGTCGACGGTGTCCAGCAGCCCAACGACCACGCCGACGCCGACTACGACGGCAAGGTCATCGACAAGCTGGCCCGCCTGCACGACCAGGTCGAATCGGTGCTCGCCCCCTTCGCCGACGCCGACCCGCTCACCAAGCGCTTCCTGAGCAGGCTCGGTGCCGCGCTGGCCAAGGTGGACCAGGGCGAGCACGACTACGTCAGCAGCGTGCGCATCGACTCGTACCACACGGTCTGGTACCAGATGCACGAGCACCTGCTGCGCGTCATGGGCGCGGAGCGCGACGAATGAGCACCGCGATCGCCGAGTCCGCCGTCCTGCGGATCACCGATCTGGTCGAGGAGCCCGCCCGCGAACTGGTCGGCGGCAAGGCATGGAGCCTGTGGCGGATGAGCCGCGCCGGGCTGCGCGTGCCGCCCGCCTTCGTGGTCACCACCCGCACCTGCGCGGAGTACTTCGAGCGCGGCCGCGAGCTGCCCGACGAGGTCTTCGCGCAGATCCTCGACGGCATCGCGCACCTGGAGGCGCGGACCGGGCGCACCTTCGGCCGCGGCCCCAAGCCGCTGCTGGTCTCGGTGCGCTCCGGGGCGGCGGTCTCCATGCCGGGCATGATGGACACGATCCTGAACCTCGGCATCACTGACGAGACCGAGGCCGCGCTGGCCGCCGAATCCGGGCTGCCGGAGTTCGCCGCCGACGTGCACCGCCGCTTCTGCGCGCTCTACGGCAGGCTGGTCGGCGGCTGCCTGGACGACCTCGACGACCTGCCCGACACCGCCGCGGTGCGGGCCGCGCTCAGGGCCGACTCCGGTGCCGAGATGCCCGCCGATCCGGTCGCCGCGCTGCGCAATGCCGTTGCGGCGGTGTTCGATTCGAGTCGATCGCGGCGGGCCGAGGCATACCGGGCGCACTGCGGGATTCCGGACCTCGGGACCGCGGTGACCGTCCAGGCCATGGTCTTCGGCAACCTCGACGACCGCTCCGGGACCGGCGTTCTCTTCACCCGCAACCCGCTGACCGGGGAACGGGAGCCCTACGGCGAGTACCTGCCGCGCGGGCAGGGCGAGGACGTGGTCTCCGGCCGGGTGACCCCGCGGCCGCTGGCCTGGCTCGCCGAGCACCAGCCGCACCTGCACGCCGAGCTGATCGCGGCCGCCGACCTGCTGGACGCCCAGGGGCGGGATGCCCAGGACATCGAGTTCACCGTGCAGGACGACACGCTCTACCTGCTGCAGTCGCGGCCGGCCAAGCGGACCGCCCGGGCGGCGGTGCGGATCGCGGCCGCGCTGGTCGGGGAGGCGGTGATCGACCCGGCCACCGCGTGTGCGCGGGTCACCGCCGAGCAGGTCAGGCACCTGCTGCGGCCCTCGATCGACGCCGACGCCGCCGCGGGGCTGGAGCCGCTCGCCCG
The DNA here is from genome assembly GCF_042667085.1 of Nocardia sp. NPDC057353. Classification (NCBI taxonomy): domain Bacteria; kingdom Bacillati; phylum Actinomycetota; class Actinomycetes; order Mycobacteriales; family Nocardiaceae; genus Nocardia; species Nocardia sp. NPDC057353. Next base: position 14,251 of record NZ_JBHVAK010000068.1, on the reverse strand, counting down.
CGGCGTCTCGGCCAGCCCCGGCTATGCCGTCGGGGTCGCGGTCGCCACCGCGGAGGAGGCGCAGCAGCGGCCGGGCTCGATCCTGGTGCGCGAGTCGACCAGCCCCGAGGACGTGCACGGCATGATCGCCGCCGCGGCCGTCGTCACCGAGAACGGCGGCTCCACCTCGCACGCCGCCGTGGTGAGCCGGGCGCTGGACACGCCGTGCGTGGTCGGCTGCGGGGCCGGGACCGTCGCCGCGCTGGTCGGGCGGGTGGTCACCGTCGACGCCACCGGTGCCAGGGTGTTCGACGGGGAGATCTCCGGCCGCGCGACCTCGATCGGCGACGATGCCGATCTGGCCGCGCTGCTGGGGTGGGCCGTCGAGCTCTCCCCGGTCACGGTGGTGGCCGAGGGGGACGCCGAGTTCGATGCCGATGCGGCGCTGCGGGATTCGGGTGCCGAGGTGCCCGAGGTGCCCGCCGGGGTGCGCTCGGTGCGCGGGGCGTACTTCGAGACCGATGCCGGGGTGCGGGCGGCGCTGGATGCCGGGGCGCGCGTGATCGTCTCCGGGAATCCGCTCCCGATCCACCTGGCAGCCATCGCCTACCGGAAGGCCACATCGTGAACGCACCCGCCCGGCTGGGCCCCGACGAGATCGCCGAACTGCTGCGCACCTTCCACGCCTCGGGCTGGTCCGGGATGCGGCTGCGGGTGGGAGACACCGTCGTCTCCGTGGGCAAGGATGCCCCGCCGCCGCCCGACCCGGTCGGGCAGCCGCATGCCGCCGTGCCCGCGCCGACCGGCGTCGCGTCGCCCGCCACCTCCGGGGCCGAGGGCGTGACCGGCGCGGCTGCGACCGGCTCCAGCGGCCCGGTCGGCTCCGGCGGCGCTCCCACCGGCCCTGGCGGCGCCGGGTCCACCGGCTCCGGCGCGGCGCCGGGTGCCACCGCGGCGCCGCCGGCCCGTGCGGGCCGGGTCGCCGACGAAGTCGACCCGGCGGGCACGGTGGCGGTCACCGCGCCGACCATCGGCACCTTCTGGGCCGCCCCCGACCCCGGCTCACCGCCGTTCGTCGAGGTCGGCTCCCGGGTCGCGGCGGGCGACCAGCTCGGCATCGTCGAGGTCATGAAGCTCATGAACCCGGTGGTGTCGAAGGTCGCGGGCGAGGTCGTCGCGATCCGCGTCGCCAACGCCGACCTGGTCGAGTTCGAACAGCCCCTGTTCCTGGTCCGCCCCGATGAGTAGCGCGCAGATCACCGAGCCCACAGGCGCTTTGGTGACCTCGGCCGCCCCGACGACCCCGGTGAGCGCGGTGTTGCGTCGGGTGCTGATCGCCAACCGCGGCGAGATCGCGGTGCGGGTGGTCCGCGCCTGCCGGGCCCTTGGCCTGGAGAGCGTGGTCGTCACCTCCACCGCCGACCGCGACGGCATGGCGGCCCGGCTCGCCGACCGGGCCGTGTGCATCGGCCCGGCGGCGGCCACCGCCAGCTACCTGAACCGCGCGGCGGTGCTCGCCGCCGCACTCGGCGCGGGCTGCGACGCCGTGCACCCCGGCTACGGCTTCCTCTCGGAGAACCCGGAGTTCGCCCGCGAGTGCGTCGCCGAGGGGCTCACCTTCATCGGCCCGAACCCGGAGATCGTGGCGGGCACCGGCGACAAGGCCGCGGCCAGGGCCATCGCGGCCGCGGCCGGGGTGCCGGTGCTCTCCGGCTCCGACGTCACCTCCAGCCCCGACGACGCCGCGACCGCCGCGCTCCGCATCGGCTTCCCGGTGCTGATCAAGGCGGTGGCGGGCGGCGGAGGGCGCGGCATGTCGATCGTCGCCGACGAAGCCGAGCTGCGCCGCAAGCTCCCCACCGCCATCGCCGAGGCCACCGCCGCCTTCGGCGACGGCCGGATCTACGTGGAGAAGTTCATCGGCCGCGCCAGGCACATCGAGGTGCAGGTGATCGGCGACAAGCACGGCGCGGTGGCGCACGTCGGCGAGCGCGACTGCAGCGCCCAGCGCCGCCACCAGAAGGTCATCGAGGAATCTCCGGCGCCGGGGCTCTCGGACCGGGTGCGGGCCCGCATCCACGCGGCCGCGATCTCCTTCGCGGAGGCGATCCGGCTGGACAGCGCGGGCACCGTCGAGTTCGTCTACGACGCCGACACCGAGGAGTTCGCCTTCCTCGAGTTCAATGCCCGCATCCAGGTCGAGCATCCGGTCTCCGAGGCGGTCTCCGGGATCGACCTGGTGGCCGAGCAGATCCGGGTCGCGGCCGGGCTGCCGCTCTCCTTCAGCCAGGACCAGGTGCGCAGCGACGGCCACGCCATCGAGGCCAGGCTCATGGCCGAGGCCCCCGAGCGCGACTTCGCCCCTACTCCCGGCACCATCACCCGCTGGTGCCCGCCCTCCGGGTTCGGCGTCCGCGTCGACTCGCACTGCCACTCCGGCGCGGTGATCAGCCCCTACTACGACTCGCTCATCGCCAAGGTGATCGCGCACGCCCCGACCCGCGAGGCCGCCGCCGACAAACTCGTCGCCGCGCTGCGCGAGCTGGTCGTCGAGGGCACCGAGACCACCGCCGGATTCGGCGAATTCATCCTGCGGCACCCGGCGTTTCGCACCGGCTCCATGACCACCCGCTGGATCGACCGGGTCGGGGCCGAGGAGTACCGCGCCCTTCACGAGGAGACACCATGAGCACATACCTCGACTGCGCCGACCGCTCGGTCGGCGGCAGACGCACCATCGACATCGTCGACCAGACCCTGCGCGACGGCCCGCAGAGCTGGTGGGGCATGCGGATGACCAAGGCCATGGGGCTGCCGATCGCGGGCGAGCTGGACCGCACCGGCTTCCACACCATCGACCTGGTCGGCAGCTCGATCTTCGAGGTGCTGGTGCGGCACTGCAAGGAGGACCCCTGGGACCAGCTGATCTCGCTGTCCGAGGCCATGCCGCACACCACCGTGCGCGCGGGCACCCGCAGCAACGGCATCGTCACCTTCGGGCTCACCGCCGACAGCGTTATGGACCTGTGGGTCGAGCGGCTCTGCGCGCACGGCATCGGCAGCTTCTGGATCTACGACGGGCTCTTCAACACCGACAAGATCGCCCGGCTGATCAAGGTCGCGCAGGCCAACGGCGCCAAGGCGCTGCCATGCATCCTGTTCGCCGAGACGCCCTACCACACCGACGAGTACTACGCGGCGCGCACCCGCGAGCTGGTGGCGCTCGGTGCCGACGGCATCGAGCTCGAGGACGCGGCCGGGCTGCTCACCCCCGAGCGGGCCCGCTCGCTGGTCGCCGCGATCAAGCGGGAGGCCGGTGCGCTGCCGGTCGAGGCGCACTTCCACTCCAACAACGCGCTCTCCCCGCTCAACTACCTGGAGGCGGTGCTCGGCGGCGCCGACCGCGTGCACACCGCGAGCAGGCCGCTGGCCGCGGGCGTTTCGCTGCCTTCCACCGAGAACACCATCGCCAACCTGCGCTACGCGGGCTTCGACGTGAACCTGGACGACTCCCGGCTGGCCGCCGTCGAGCGGCACCTGCTGAACGTGGCGAAGATCGATGACCTGCCGGTGGGGCAGCCGGCCGAGTTCTCGCTCTTCCAGTACCGGCACCAGCTGCCCGGCGGCATGGCCGGAACGTTCAAGGCACAGCTGAAGGACCGGGGCATGGAGGACCGGTTCGAAGAGGTCCTGGACGAGATGTCGACCATCCGCAAGGAGCTCGGCTACCCGGTCATGGCGACGCCGTTCTCCCAGCTCGTCGGCACCCAGGCGGTGCTGAACGTGGTGACCGGCGACCGCTACTCGGTGGTGCCCGACGAGGTGCTGCTCTACGTCAACAAGTTCTACGGCGAGCCGGTGGCTCCCTTCGACCAGAACGTGCTGGACAAGATCATGGACAGCCCCAAGGCGGCCACCTACGCCGACTGGGAGCCGCCGCAGCCGGAGCTCTCCGAGCTGCGGAAGAAGTTCGGCGGGAACATCTCCGACGACGAGCTCATCCTGCGGCTGCTGGTCCCCGAGCACGACGTCGAGGTCATGCGCTCGACCCCGCCGCGGCAGGTCGACTACGGGCTGACCGGGCGGGAGCTGGCCAATATCCGCAAGCTCATCGCTACCTCGGTCGGCGCGTACCTGCACGTCGAGTCCGGCGCCTTCGAGCTGACCCTGCACGGGGACCACTGATGACGGCCACCAGGTCGGAGCTGACCGCGCGGCCGAACAAGCGCCGCGGCGGGGAGGTGGCGGGCGGGCTGGCGGTGGCCGAATCGCGGCCGCAGGTGGTGGACGGGTTGCTGCGCGGGGCGCGGTGCACGGCGTGCGGGCACGCGATCGCCCAGGCCGACGCGCCCTGGTGCCCGGTGTGCGCGGGTGCGGTCGAGCCGTGCGGGTTCCGGCCGGTCGGGACGGTGTGGGCGGCGACCGTCGTGCACCTGCCGGTCGGGCGGTGGCGGCCGCCGTTCGCGCTCGGGTACGTGGATGTCGAGGACGGGCCGCGGGTGCTGGTGCACCTGCGCGCCGACCCGTGCCCGGCCGGTGGCGCGCGGGTGGCGTTCACCGGCACCGCCGACGGCGATCTCGCGCAGGAGGGGCTGTGAGTACCGAAGCGGCGGTGTGGGGCGTCGGCACCTCCGACTTCGGGGTGTTCGCGGAGCGCCGGGTCGAGTCGCTGGCCTGGCAGGCGGTGCTGGAAGCCGTCCGCGACGCGGCGGTGCGGCCGACGGAGATCGAGGCGATCGTCGTGGGTTCGGTCTTCGGCCCGCCCGGGGTGGCGACGCGGATCCAGCGCGGGCTCGGCATCGGCGGCATCCCGATGTGGACCATCGAGAATGCCTGCGCCAGCGGCACCTCGGCCTACCACGAGGCCGTGACCGCGGTCAGGCAGGGGAGGTTCCGGTGTGTGCTCGTGCTCGGCGTCGAGCAGATGTCGACGCTCTTCACCGGGGCCATCGTGCCCGAGGCCACCGACCCCGAAGGTGCCGCGGGGCTGCCGCTCCCTGGGCTGTACGCCCTGACCGCCGCGCGCTACCGGGACGTGCACGGGCTGACCGGCGAGCAGCTCGCCGCCGTCGCGGTGAAGAACAAGACCAACGGCATGGACAATCCGCGCGCGCACCTGCGCCGCGAGCCACCCACCGTCGAGCAGGTGCTGGCCTCCCGGCCCATCGCCGACCCGCTCACCATGCTGCAGTGCTGCCCGACCACCGACGGCGCCGGTGCGCTGATCGTCGGCGCCGGGCGGCGCGGTGCGCACGACGTCCTCGTGGAGTCCTCCGCCCTGGTCTCCGGCAAGCCCTGGGATCAGCGCCACGACGAGGTGTGGGGCTTCTCCTGCGTGCGCCGCGCGGCCGCGGCGGCGCTCGGCGAGGCGGGGCGTTCGATCGGTGAGATCGACGTGCTCGAGGCGCACGACGCCTTCACCATCGGGGAGATCACCACGCTCGAGGCGCTCGGCGTCGCCGAGGTCGGGGCCGGGGGCGAGCTGGCGGTCTCCGGGCACACCGCGCGCACCGGCGCGCAGCCGGTCAACCCCAGCGGCGGCCTGCTGTCGCGCGGGCACCCGCTCGGCGCGACCGGGACCGCGCAGCTGGCGGAGATCGTGTGGCAGTTGCGGGGGGAGGCCGGGCCGCGGCAGGTCGGGCGGCACCGGGTCGGGATGGTCGAGACCATGGGCGGGGGAGCGGCCGGGATGGACGGCAATGCCTGCGTGGTGACGGTGCTGTCCGTCTAGGGCTTCACGATGGCAGCAGGCGGCGCTGGTATCCCAGCCGGATCGCGAGCCGGCCTGCGGTGCCGAGCGCCAAGCGCTGCAACCACTCCGGCGGCCCCGCGAGATACCCGTCCTGCAAGCGCCAGAGCAGGGCGAGGGCGAGCGGGTCGCGCGGGACGCCGGAGCGGGTGGTGCGGCCCGCGCGATCGAGGGCGCTCCAGAGCCGGAACATGTCGAGATGCCGCAGCGGCGGCCGGATCTCGTGGTCGAGCTCGGTGCCCGGCGCCAGGCTGTCGAAGGCGTGCACCGTGCCCGCGGGGGCGTGCACGGTGTCACCCGGTCCGGCGACCGTCTCGGCGCCGTCGATCACGAAGCGGAGGGTGCCGCGGGTGACCGTCCAGGTTTCGGCGAGCACCGGGTGGCGATGCGGCCCGGCCTGCCTGCCCGGGGTGGGGAGGGTGTGCCGCAGCCGCAGCACGTCCGGGAGGTCGGCGACGACCTCGACGCGGCGGCCGTCGCGGAACTCGAGTATCTCGGACATGGTTTCAATAAAAAGGTAACCTTCCTATTGTGTCAACCCCCTCCCTGCTGCGGCTGCTCGTCGAGACCACGCGCGAGTTCGAGCGCGAACTCGCCCGCGACCTGCTCGAACGGGTGCACCCCGAGCTGCGTCCCGCGCACTTCGCCGTCTTCCGCCACCTGGAGCCGGACGGGTCGCGGATCGGGGCGCTGGCCGAGGCGGCGGGGATGACGCAGCAGTCGATGGGGGAGTTGGTCATCCACCTGGAGAAGCTGGGGCTGCTGCGCCGCGAGGTCGACCCCGCGGACCGGCGGGCGCGGCTGGCGGTGCCGACCGCGGCCGGGCGGGAGGGGTTGCGGATCGCCGGCGAGCGGATCGCCGCGCTGGAACGGCGGGTGCGCGATGCCGTCGGCGCGGACGGTGCCGCCGAGCTGCGCCGGCTGCTCACCGCCGCCGGGACGGCCGTGCGCGGGTGAGCCCGCCGCTCAGTCGTCGGCGGTGACCCTGCGGTTGCGCTTGGTGACGCCGCGCCGCTTCTTCGCGGCGAGGCGCCGCTCCTTCGCCCCGCGCGAGGGCTTGGTGGCGCGGCGGGCCGGGGGCGGGGCCGCGGCGGCCGTGCGCAGCAGCGCGGCGAGGCGCTCCCGGGCGGCCGCGCGGTTCTGCAGCTGGGCGCGGTGCTCGGACGCGGCGATGGTGACGACCCCGTCGACCGGGCGGGAGCCGAGCCGCTCCAGCATCCGGGTGCGCAGCCACTCCGGCACCGAGGGGGAGGCGGCGAGGTCGAACGAGAGCTCGACCCGGCTGTCGGTGGTGTTCACGCCCTGGCCGCCGGGGCCGGACGACCGGGAGAACCGCTCGCGCAGCTCGGCCGCCGGAATCACCAGCGCCCGCGTCACGGTCAGGTCCTCCGCCATGATCCGCCGTTCCCTTCGCTCTCGTCGCGGTCCGGTCGCGCTCGTGCGGTGACCGTGCCTTTTCCACGATAGCGAGGGCAGGTGAGGGTCCGAAACCTATTTCCGCGCTGCCTGTAGCGAAACGATTGCCCGCCAATGGATCACGGGTTGACCGAGCTGTGTCCGCGGTTAAGATCACCTTCTGTTTCTCGAGTTCGGGGTGGGGTAGGCACGTGCACGATTCGGCCGATACGGCTGCGGGAACGACGACGGCCGCGGGCGAGCCCGCCGTACCGGGCACCCCGCGGGTCCGCGTGTGGACCGTGGTGGCACTGCTGGCGACGACGGTGTTGCTGGCGGCCGCGGCGGTGACCGCTGTGTTCCTGACCGCCGATTCGGATGACGGCCCCGCCTTCGCCGTCGGCGACTGCGTCGAGATCGACGGTGAGACCGAGGAGCACGACTGCGCCGACCACCGGTCCCGGTACCGGATCGTCGCCCGCGCCGAGCAGGCGGGCGCCGCCGTCGACGCCTGCCTGCCGCACCGCGACGCCACCAGGGCCGTCCTGGAGCCGGGCGGCACGCCCCCCGCCGTTCTGCTCTGCCTGGCCCCGACCCGGTTCAACGCCACCGATGCCGGTTCGGTGCAGCCCGGCGACTGCGTCTCGAAGGGGACGCGGATAGTGCGCCTGCCCTGCGGCGCGGGGCTGAAGAAGGTGGTCGCGGCCGAACTGCACCCGGGGATGCCGGTCACCGAGCCGGTCTGCCGGGACCAGCCGCAGACCCGGCTGGCCTACGCCGAGCAGTCCCTCGCAGGCCGCGCGATCGTGCTCTGCGTCGTCGACCTCAACATCAACGCGCTGCTCGGCGCGGCCGTCGGCGACTGCATCGAACGCAACCGGAACTCCGTGGTCCCCTGCGACGACCAGCGGGCGCACCAGCGGCTGCTGTCGGTCCGCACCACGCACGGGCAACCCATGGACCCGGAGTGCTTCCGCGTGGCGGGAGCCGAGTCGTCGACGGTGGTGACCGGCGATACCACGGCCTTCGTCACCACCTTCTGCCTCGGCCCCATCGATCGCTCGCACGTCGCGTACGCCGTCCTGGGTGAGTGCCTGTACGCGGGCGAGAACCTGCGCCGCATCGGCTGCACCGACCCGGCGGCGGGCCTCGAGGTGATCGCGCGCTTCGACACCGACGGCTGGGACTGCCCGCCGCAGACGACCGGGCGCATCATGCTCTCCTCGGCCGTCATGTCGGAGACGACGCTCTGCACCGTCGACCGCTGACCCGGCGGGGCGCGAGCCGGTTCAAGGCGCTGGAAACGTGGTTCTCCGCGAGATCGATGATGTCGTCGGCCAACCGCTCGATCACCCACTGCTGGTGGCTGATCACCACCAGCGCCACCCCCGACGCCCGCAGACCGTCGAGGATATCGAGGACGACCTCGGCGGCCCGATGATCGAGCGAGGCGGTGATCTCGTCGCAGAGCAGCACCTCCGGCCCGGCGGCCAGTGCCCTGGCCAGCGCCGCGCGCTGCTGCTGCCCGCCGGAGAGCCGGTCCGGGCGGCGTGCGGCCAGTTCGGGGTCGAGCCGGACCGCCGCCAGCAACCGGCTCGTCTCGCGGGCGGCATCGACGGCGGTCATGCCGCGCAGCAGGCGCAGCGGCCGCGCGATCTGCGCGCCGACCGACTGCGCGGGGTTGAGCGAGGTCGCCGGGTTCTGGAACACCAGCTGGATCGCGCGCCGCTGCGCGATGGGCCGGTGATCCACCCGCGGGTGCAGCGGCTTCCCGTGCAGGGTGACGGACCCGCGCTCGAGCGGGTGCAGCCCGGCCAGGGTGCGGGCGAGCGTGGTCTTGCCCGCCCCGGACGGCCCCGTGAGCGCAAGGCAGCGTCCGGGCCGCAGCGCGAACGACAGCTCGGCGACCACCGGCTGCGCGCGGCGGTGCCCGGTCGTGAGGACGTCGACGCGGAGCACCGGTTCGGTATCGCCGAGCGGCACGGACTTCCGGGATCGTGCCGGAGCGGGCACGGGCTCGGCCACGGGTCGGTAGGAGACGAGCGCACCCCGATCCAGCTCGACCACGTGCTGCACGACCGGAGCGAGCGCGGCCGGGTCATGGGTGATCACGAGCAGGGTGGTGTCCCGGCGCAGCGCTTCCAGCGAACGGACGAGCTCCGCCCGCGCCCCGGCGTCCAGCCCGGTGGTCGGCTCGTCGAGCACGACGACCGCCGGATCGCCGAGCAGCGCCATGGCCAGCAGCACCCGCTGCTGCTGGCCGCCGGAGAGCTGGTGCGGGTACCGGCGGCGGAACCCGCGGTCGTCCGGCAGCCCGACCCGGCGCAGCGCCGCGCGCACGGAATCCCCGTGCAGCCGGGTGATCTCGGCGATGGCCGTGCCGATCCGGAGCGCCGGGTTGAGCCCGGTCCCCGGATCCTGCGGCACGTACCCCACCGCCCGCCCGCCCGCGGCCCCCACCGACACCTGCCCCTCCGCGACCAGCCCGGCCGGGAGCGCGCCGAGTATCGCGAGCGCGAGCGTCGTCTTCCCGGCCCCGGACGGCCCGACCACCGCCACCGCCGAGCCGCGTGGCAGCTCGAGATCGATCCCGTCGAGCACCGGGGTGCCGTCCCCGGCCCGCACCCGCAGCCCGCGCACCCGCACCCCGTCACCGGCGTCGGGAACGGGCGGCAGCGCCGCCGTGCCGACACCGGTGTCGAGCGCCCGGTCGGAGACCATGTTCGCCGCCACGACCAGCACCATGATCAGCAGCGCGGGCGCGAGCACCGCCACCGGCTGCTGCCCGAAACCCTGCCGGTTCTCGGTGATCATCAACGCCCAGTCGGCCGACGGCGGCCGCAGCCCGAGGCCGAGGAAACTGCTCACCGCCACGATCGACATGGTGGCCGAGAGCCGGACCCCGGCATCGGCGGCGAGCACCGGCCGCAGGTTGGGCAGCACCTCGACCAGCGCCAGCCGCCACAGCGGCTCGCCGCGCGCCCGCGCGCTCTCCAGGTAGCCGGTGGCGGCGATCTCCACGGTGGCGGTGCGCACGATCCGCACGATCCACGGCGTCGCCGCCAGCGCGGTCGCGGTCGCCACCGCCGCGGGGCCCGCACCGAGCGCGGTGGCGAGCACCGCGAGCAGCAGGAACCAGGGCAGCACGACGACGGCGTCCACCGGGTGGCTGATCCACGGGTCGGCGCGCCGCCGCAGCCCGGCCACCACTCCGAGGCCGATCCCGGCGGCATAGCTCAGCGCCAGCGCCGCCGCCGCCATCGAGACCAGCGGCAACCCGCCGTGCAGCACCCGGGAGAGCACATCGCGGCCGATCACGTCGGTGCCGAGCGGGTGTGCCGCCTCGGGGTCGAGGAACGGCGCCCCGACCACGGCGGTCGGCGGGTGCGGGGCGAGCAGCGGCCCGGTCAGCACGAGCAGCAGCACCGCCGCGGCGACCAGCGCCCATCCGGTCCTGACCCGCGTCATCGGTCCGCCAGGATCAGGTCGCGGGCGCGCGGCGAGGCCAGCATGGTCACCAGGTCGGCGATCAGATAGAGCCCGACCCCGGCCGCGGCCAGCAGCACCGCCGCGGACTGCACGAACGGAAAGTCCCGCCCGGCGACCGCACGCAGCAGCTCCTGCGACACCCCCGGGTAGACGAACAGCGTCTCCACCACGGCGATCCCGCCGATCAGCCCGACCAGCGAACCGGCCAGCGGGTGCACCGCCGCCGAGATCGCGTTCGGCGCCACGTGCCGCAGCAGCAGCCGCGGCCCGCGCACCCCGTTCAGCCGCGCGGTGCGGACGTAGGGGGCCGCGACCACCTGCGCGGTCTGCGCGCGCACCATCCGCACCGGGTGCGGCGCCAGCCCGGCGAGCAGGCACAGCACCGGCAGCACCAGGATCTCCGGCCTGCTCCACACCGAGGCCCCGGTCGGCAGCAGCGAGACCGCGGGCAGCAGCCGCAGCGTCAGCGCCACCGTGGCGATCAGCACCACCCCGGAGACGAAGGGCGGCAGCGACTCCGCGGTCAGTGCCCCCATGCTGATCGCGCGGTCGGTGCGCGAGCCAGGGCGCGCGCCCGCGAGCAGCCCGAGCCCGATCGCCAGCGGCACCAGCAGCACCGCGGTCACCAGCGCCAGCGCCGCGCTGTTGGCCAACCGGCCGAGCAGCACATCGGCGACCGGGCGCCCGGAGAGCAGCGACGTCCCCAGGTCGCCGTGCGCGAACTGCCACGCCCACTCGGCGAACCGCACCGGTGCCGCCCGGTCCAGCCCCAGCTCGGCGCGCAGCGCGGCCAGCTGCTCCTGGCTCGGCGCGGTGCTGCCCTGCCTGGCCAGGATGACCGTGGCGGCATCCGAGTCCAACGCCTCGAACAGCGCGAAGACCAGCACCGCCACCGCCACCAGCACGACGGCGGCGGTGCCGAGCCCGCGCAGCGCCCAGCGGGTGAGCGCCCCGCTCAACCCGCCAGCCAGGTGGTGGCGTAGTTGGCCCAGTCGTCGGTGCCTGGCACTCCGTCCCGTAGCCCGCCGACCTTCGCCCGCGCCGCGTCCGGGCGCTTGGCGAAGCTGTGCAGGATGAGCCCACCCTCGTTCCAGAGCTCCTCCTGCAGCTCGGCGTAGAGCGCGGCGCGGCGGGCCGGGTCCATGGCCGCGCGGGCCGCGGCGAACGTCGCGTCCCACTCCGGCCTGCGCCAGCCGGTGCCGTTGCTCGGCGAGGCACTGGTGGCGGTCTGGCCGTAGAAGTAGTCGAGGCTGTAATTCCACCACCCCACCTGGGTGAGCGGCTGTTCGCCGCTGACCTGCGAGAAGTAGGTGTCGGCCGGGACGGATTCGAGCCGGATCGTGATGCCCGCCTTGGCGGCGTGCTCGGCGAAGAGCGTGGCGGCCTCCACCTGGCCGGGCAGGCCGTCGGCGGTGGGCAGGGTGACGGTCAGGTTCTCCTTGCCCGCTTCGCGCAGCAGCGCGCGGGCGCGCTCCGGGTCGTACTGCCGCTGCGGCAGCCGGTCGTGGTAGAAGGGCGCGCCCTTGCCGTAGAGGTCGTTGCCGACCTCGCCGTAGCCGTAGTAGAGCGCGTCGGCCATGGCCTGCCGGTCCACCGCGAGCCGCATGGCCTGGCGCACCCGGACGTCGTCGAAGGGCGCCATGTCGACCCGCATCTGGAAGGCGCCCATGAGCCCGGCGGGCGGCACGATCACCCTGGCATCCGGGTCGCCCGCCAGGGTGCTGGCCTGCAGGTAGCTCATCTCGTGCGCCACGTCGGCCGCGCCGGAGCGGAAGGCGTTCATCCTGGCCTCGGTCTCGGCGATCTGGATGATCTCGACCTCGTCCAGCAGCGCGGGGCCGTCCCAGTGCAGGTCGTTGCGGCGCAGCAGCGTCCGGTCGCCCGGCGCCCAGTTCACCAGGGCGAACGGGCCGGTGCCGACCGGCAGGGTGGTCGCGTCGAAGGTGGTGGTCCCCGCCTTGATCACGTAGCAGTACCAGCCGGCCAGCACCGAGCCGAAATCGGCGAGCGGGTACTTCATCTGCACCACCACCGCGTGGTCGCCGTCGGCGCGGGTGCGGGCCAGGTCGATCATGGCGAGGTCGCCCGCGGACGGCTTGGCCGGGTCGAGCATGCGCTCGAAGCTGAACAGCACGTCGCGCGAGGTCAGCGGCGAGCCGTCGCTGAACCGCACGCCCTGCCGCAGCCGGATCCGCCAGGAGCTGCCGTCCGCGTTCGGCTCCAGCGCCTCGGCGAGGCGGTAGCGCAGCGTGAGGTCGTTGTTGTAGGCGACCAGCTTGTCCCAGACGTTCTTGGCGACCGCACCGCCCGCTGAGCTGCCCGCCACGTACGGGTCGAGCACGTCCGCCGTGGCCGAGCGGCCCGCGATCGCGGTGCGCAGCCGCCCGCCGGGGCGCGGCGGGCCGTCGGCGACCAGCGGCTCGGAGCCCGAACCGCAGGCGGTGAGCAGCGCGGCGCCGCCGAGCGTCAGCCCGGCGGTGCCGATCAGGAATCCGCGCCTGCCGATGCGGGCGCGCGGTGTGGAGTTGTGCATGGCCATCCTCGTGGGGTGTGTTCCCGGTACCGCGGACGCAGGTGTCCTGGCTCCCGGATCTACGCTCCCCACCGGCCTTCCGACCCGGGTAGGTCGTGGCCACGAAATCGGCGGTTCACTCCTCGGTGACAGTTGCGGGACAGCCCCGGATTCGCACCGGTGTTCCCTGCCTTCCGCCACAGCACGTTACCGGGCGAACCGGACGGTCGCCCTGGCGCGGTCAGCCGCGGGTGCCGACGGGAATCCGCGCCGCCGCCACCCGATCCGGTGTCCGCGAGCGCTCCAGCGCCGCCGCACCGAGCAGCACGAGCAACCCCGCGGCGGTGACCGCGGCGCCGGCCCAGAGCGGTGCGGTGAAGCCGAGCCCCGCGGCAATCGTGAGCCCGCCCAGCCAGGCGCCGATGGCATTGCCGACATTGAAGGCCGCGATATTCGCGCCGGAGGCGAGGGTGGGGGCGCCCGGCGCGTAGTTCATGATCCGCATCTGCAGCCCGGGCACGGTGGCGAAGCCGAAGGTTCCCATCAGGAAGAGCGCGACCACGACGGCGGGCTGGTTCTGCGCGCTCAGCGCGAAGCCGAGCAGCACCACGGTCAGGATGCCGAGCACCCCCGCCAGTGTCGGGGTCAGCGCCCGGTCGGCCGCCTTCGCCCCGAGCAGGTTGCCGAGCAGCGACCCGAGCCCGAACAGGACGAGCAGCCACGGCACGGTCGAGGAGGCGAACCCGCCGACCTCGGTCAGTGTGTAGGCGATGAAGGTGAAGGCGCCGAAGACGCCGCCGAACCCGAGAACGGTGATCGCCATGGAGAGCCACACCTGCGGGTGGGTGAACGCCAGGAACTCCCGGCGCAGGTCCGAGTCCGCGTCCCGGCCGATCGCCGGAACCAGCGCGGCGATGCCGACCATGGCCGCCACGCCGATGGCGGTGATCGCCCAGAAGGTGGAGCGCCAGCCGAACTGCTGCCCGACCAGCGTCCCGAGCGGCACCCCGAGCACATTGGCGAGGGTGAGCCCGGCGAACATCACGGCGATCGCGCTCGCACGCTTGTCGCGGTCGACGAGCCGGGCGGCGACCACCGAGCCGATGCCGAAGAAGGCGCCGTGGCAG
>NZ_JBHVAK010000067.1:0-34930 GCF_042667085.1 Nocardia sp. NPDC057353 | reverse complement strand
CTCGAAGTGCATGCGCCGAAGGCGCGAGTCTCGAGCGCTGAACAACGGGACTCCCCGGGGCGGCGAACACGCACGGCGCAGCCGGGCTCATCCCAAAACAGCGTTGCGCCGCTTCGCCAACTGCCGATACAGCGTCTGCTGAATGGTCTCCCGAACCTGATCCGTCACCTCGAACATCAACATCGGATCATCCGCCGCCTCCGGCGAGTACTGCGTGGTCGCGATCGGCTCGCCGAACTCGATGTACCACTTGCTCGGCAGCGGGACCGCGCCGAGCAGCCCGAGGTGCGGGAAGGTCGGGGTGACCGGGAAGTACGGCAGCCCGAGCAGCCGCGCCAGCGGCTTGATGTCGGCGAGCTTGGGGTAGATCTCCTCGGAGCCGACGATCGAGCACGGGATGATCGGCACCCCGGTGCGCACGGCGGCCGCGACGAAGCCGCCGCGCCCGAAGCGCTGCAGCTTGTACCGGTCGGCGTAGTTCTTGCCGACGCCCTTGAAGCCTTCCGGGAACACCCCGGTCAGCTCGCCGGAGCGGAGCAGCCGCTCGGCGTCGGGCGGGCAGGCGAGCGTGTGCCCTGCCTTGCGGGCGAGCGTGCCGAGCACCGGCGTCTCGAAGACCAGGTCCGCGGCGAGCAGCCGCAGCGCCCGCTGCTTGGCGTGGTGGTCGTGCACCGCGAGCTGCAGCATGAGCCCGTCGATCGGGACCGTCCCGGCGTGGTTGGCGACGAGCAGCGCGCCGCCCACCTCCGGCACGTGCTGCATGCCGTTGACCTGCACCCGGAACCAGTGCTCGGCGAGCGGCCGCAGCGCGGGCAGCAGCACCGACTCCAGCAGGTGCTCGTCGAAGCCGAACTCGTCGACCTGGTAGTCGCCGGAGAGCCGCCGCCTGGCGAACTCGGCGGTGCCCTTGATGCCCTTGCCGAGCAGCCCGCGGACCAGCCCGGAGACCGACTGCGGCGGCCGCGGCCCGGCCGCGGGTAGCCGGTCGGTGAGCGAGGTGACCGAGCCCGCCGGAGCGCGGCCCGCGCTCTCCCAGCGCCGCGAGGTGGGCCGCGGCCCGGTGTCGACCGCGGCCTCCGGCATCCGGATGACCTTTGCTACGTCGTTCATCTCTGTGCTCCCGTACCGGCCCCGACAAGGCCGAGCAGTTTGTTTTCTGCGGCATCGATCCACGCCGGGTCGATGACGGGTCGCAACGCTGCGCCCCCGATGAAGTCGTCGAAAGCCTGCACCGTCGTCCAGCGCGGCTGGAAGCCGAGCTCGGTGCGCATGCGGGTGGTGTCCAGCCCGCAGCCGAAGTGGAAGTAGTCGAGCTGTTCGCCGCTGAATTCGCGCATGACCCGGCCCATCAGGGTGCGCCCGACGGTACGGAAGAGCGAGAACGGCACCGGCACCTGGATCCGGCCCGCCCGGCGCACGGCCTGGGAGAGCGTGAGCGCGCCGTCGCCTGCCACGTTGAAGGTGCCGCTGGCCAGGGTGTGCGCGGCGTGCACGAGCGCGGCGACCGCGTCCTCCTCGTGCAGCAGCTGCATCCTGGCGTCCCGGCCGAAGACGGTCGGCGTCACCGGCGACCGCAGGTACTCGATGCCGCGCGCGGCGAGCCGCGGCCCGACGATCGGGGCGAGCCGCAGGGTGGCGATGGCGATGTCCGGCCTGCGCCGGGCCAGCCCGCGGACGAAGCCCTCGACCTCGATCATGTCCCGGGCGAAGGCGCCGCTCGGCGGTCTGCGGGCCCCCATCTCCTCGGTGAACTTGGCCGGGTCCTTGGCGCTGCCGCCGTAGACCGCCGAGGACGAGCGCACCGCGACGCGGCGCACGGTCGGCGCCTTCTGGCAGACCGCGAACAGCTGCATGGCGCCGAGCACATTGAGGTCTTTCATGACCGCGCGCCCGCCGCCCGCAGGCGGATGGGTGAGCGTCGCGGTGTGCACGACGGTGTCGACCGCGTTTCCGTCGACCACTTTGCGAATCATCGGGTTTCGAATATCGGCGCGAATGAATTCGGCCCGGCCCATGCGGCGGCAGAGTTCGGCGCTCGGCATCACGGAATCGACCGCGAGGACCCGCTCGATCGCGGGGTCGCGGGCGAGCCTGGCGGCGACGTCACCGCCGAAGAACCGGCTCGCTCCGGTCACCATCACCACCGTGGGTTGGTGACCGTCCTTCGTGTCTGCACCCATTCGCACCGGATCCCGCCTGATCGGCCCCCCAGGCATGATGTGTTCCGCGTTCCAGCGTAGCGGCTGTGAACTGCGGCGCCGACAGTATTAACCAGGTTCTAACGATGACTTCAGTCACCGGATACATGGCGCCGAGAGACCAGGGATAAACCCGACCGCTCGCTCGAAATAACGCGGTTACCACAGAAATTCGCGCTGGTATTGCGCGCTCAACAATTCAAAGCGGAAATAAAACGGAGAGCCCGCCACCGTGATCGGTGACGGGCTCCACGCGAGCGACGCGAGGTCCTACTTGCCGAGTTTGCGCCGCTGCACCCGCGTGCGGCGAAGCAGCTTGCGGTGCTTCTTCTTCGACATGCGCTTGCGACGCTTCTTGATCACTGAACCCATAGGGTCGTCCTCGCGTTCCTCTACTCGGCGCTCTGGGCGCGGCTGACACTGTTTCGCTCGCCCCGCCGGGCTCCGGACACACCGAAGCGGTGCCACCGGCGGGCGAACACGAACCGACTGTTCATCCTACCGGGACACCGGAGCCACTCCGAATCCGCCTATCCGGCGTCGAAGTAGGACGTCTCCAGGTATTCGTGCACCGCCTTGGCATGCACCCGGAAGGACCGCCCGACCCGCACCGCGGGCAGCTCACCCGAGTGGACCAGGCGGTACACCGTCATCTTGGAGACCCGCATCAACTCGGCGACCTCGGCAACCGTGAGGAATTGCGTTCCACCGGCGAATACCGATTGCCCCTGCGGGGGGCCGCCGGGTGGTCGTGTTCCACCGCGGTTGGACGGCGAGCCCGGCCCGCCGGTTCCGTTGTTCGCAGACATCTTGTTCGCAGACATCATCGCACCATCGACCTCCGGCACGTCCGCGCCGCCGGCTTCCCCACCGGCGGAACAGACACGCACGTGCTCCTTGAAGCTTAGCGGGACCAGTGGTGTTGCTGCGACGGGAGTGAGAAATCGGGTTTCCCCAGCGTGAACCGCCCGGTCACTCCGCCGACGACCCCTGTTCCGCCGAACGTCGCGCTGCGGCGTGCAGCGCTTCCAGGAATGCCGAGCGTACGCCGGATCGCTCGAGTTCGCGAAGGGCGGCGGCGGTGGTCCCGGCGGGCGAGGTGACCGCGGCGCGCAGGTCGACGGCGCTCTGCTCGGCGCCCTCCAGCAGCGCGGCGGCGCCGAGCATGGTCTGCACGACCAGGGTGGTCGCCACGTCGCGGGTCAGCCCGAGCCCGACGCCGGCGTCCACCATGGCCTCGACGACCAGGAAGAAGTAGGCGGGGCCGGAGCCGGACACCGCGGTGACGGCGTCCATCTGCGCCTCCGCCACGGTCACCACCTTGCCCACCGCGCCGAGCAGCGCGGTGACCAGCGCCAGGTCCTCGGCCTTGGCGTGCCGCCCCGGGGCGAGCGCGCTCATGCCCTGGCCGACCAGCATCGGGGTGTTCGGCATGACCCGGACCACGGGCGACCCGGCGGGCAGCTTGGCCTCCAGCCGAGCGGTCGGGACACCCGCGGCCAGTGATACCACCACCTGGTCACCGTCGCCGCCGAGCATGGCCTTGCCGAGCGCGGTGAGCACGCCGTCCACGTCGTTCGGCTTGACCGCGATCACCAGCACGTCGGCGCCGACCGCGGCGTCCTCGATCGAGCCGGTGACCCGGACCCCGAAGCGCTCGGCGATCAGGACCGCCCGATCCTCGTGCGTCTCGACGACCACCAGATCCTTCGCCACCCGCCCGGATTCGAGCAGACCGGCGACGAGCGCCTCCCCGATCCGGCCACCACCGATCACCGCGATTCTCGTCATGGACCCCAAGGCTAGCCTTACCGGCCCTGGCTATCGCTGCGGGATCAGCGCGAGCTGCCTGCTCTGCGCCACCACCGCCCCGGTGCTGTCCAGAACCAGCTGGTCCTCGTCGAAGAGCCGGTTGCCGATCTCGTGCGTCGTCGCGATCACCCGGAGCCAGCCCGGCGCCGGGCGCCTGCGCAGGTAGGTGGTCATCTGCACGGTCGGCGCCCAGCCGAAGTGGCCGCGGTTCATGGTGACCGGCGGGCTCATGTCGGCGGCCATCATGGCGAAGTACGCCGCCACCGCGGGGTCGCTCGCGTCCTCGGCGCGCGGCCGGATCCAGAGCCGCAGCCGGGGCTCGGCGTCGGTCTCGCCGTCCAGGAAGCGGGCCCAGCTGCGGTCCATGAAGAGGTCGGCGCCGCGCGCCACGTTCACGATCTTGCCCATGGGCGAGCCCGGCTCGTAGCCGATGGCGTCCGCCGCGGGCTCGGCGGGCATGTCGCCGTGCTGCGGCGCGTAGACCGGCGCGGTGTCGTCCAGCGCGCCGAAGGTGAAGGCGGTGCGCACCATGGTCCGGTCGCCCTGCACCAGCTCCGCGTCGACCAGGCAGATCTGCCTGCCCACCTTGCGGATGCGCACCGCGTACTCGACCTGGCCCGCGTCCGGCGCGCCGAGGAAGTCGGAGCTGGCGGCAATCGGGGCCATGCCGGTGAGCCCGGGCTCGACGGTGTGCAGCCAGCGGGTGGCGGCAGCGGCGCTGCCCGCGACCATGGTCCCGCCGTGCACCTTGGTGCCGATGGTCCAGATCGGGTCGATCTCGCCCAGGTAGCGCCCGGTGCCCGCCGCCTCGGCGGGGACCTCGGTGACCGCGCAGACCCGGCTGAACGGGGCGTCGGTGGCGGTGGACCGATCGAGATCGGCGGTCGACTGCGACATCGTCACTCCTGTCCCGCCGCGGCCAGGGGCGGCGCGGCGTTTCGTACAGCGTAAACCAGGCCCCCGACCGGGCGTCCCGACGGTTGGCGTGTGCCCTCAGTTCTGGTTGGCGCCCGCCACCGGGCGGCCGCCGCAGTGCGCCCGCGCGAAGGCGAGCGTGCGGCGCAGCATGGCGGCCCGCTCCTGGGTGGTCTTCGCGGTCTGGGTGTTGATCTCGGCGACGACGTGCCCGCAGAAACCGTTGTGCAGCAGGCGGTCGCAGACCTCCGCGCAGGGCTGGGTGCCGTCACCTGGCACCAGGTGCTCGTCGTTCGCGGCGCCGCGGCCGTCGGCCAGGTGCAGGTGCGCCAGCCCGGAGCCCATCCGCTCGGCCAGCGCCAGCGCGTCGGTGCCCGCGGTGGCGGTGTGCGAGAGATCGAGGGTGTAGTTGCGGAAGCCGACGTCGGTGGGGTCGTAGGAGGGGCTGAAGGCGGTCAGGCCGCGGCCGGGGCCGCCGCGCCGCTCCAGCCTGCGCACCGCGCGCTCGCCGCGGCCGAACAGGGTGTCGGCGCGCATGGGGAACATGTTCTCCACCGCGACCAGCACCCGGCTCTCCTCCTCCAGCCTGGCCACCTGGGCGGCGAAGCCCTCGGCGTACCGGCGCTGCCAGCGGAAGGGCGGGTGCACCACGACGGTGTCCG
Source organism: Nocardia sp. NPDC057353 (assembly GCF_042667085.1). Taxonomy (NCBI): domain Bacteria; kingdom Bacillati; phylum Actinomycetota; class Actinomycetes; order Mycobacteriales; family Nocardiaceae; genus Nocardia; species Nocardia sp. NPDC057353. The sequence continues at coordinate 29,343 of NZ_JBHVAK010000067.1, read as the reverse complement.
CGCCGAGCTCCTCGGCGGCGCGCACGCTGCGGTCCAGCTTGGCGACCGGGTCCGCGCCCCAGACCCGCTGCGAGATCAGCAGGCAGGGGGCGTGCACCGCGAGCACGGGCACGTCGTAGCGCCGGACGTAGCTGCGCACGGTGGCGAGGCTCTGGCTGGCGGGCTCGGCCCAGACCATGAGCTCGACGCCGTCGTAGCCGATCTCGGCGGCGTACCGGAAGGCCGACTCGGTGTTCTCCGGATACACCGAGGCGGTGGAGAGCCCGATCTTGATCGTCGTCATGCCCGCGAACCCATCAGCCGGTACTGAGCAGGAACGCCAGCGGGCCGAGCGTCACGAAGGTGCCGACCACCACCGCGATCACGGTGCTCAGGATGTCGTCGGTGCGGCGCAGCACGCGGACCAGCGCGACCAGGCCGAGTATCACGATCATGGCGAGTGCGAGCGCCACCCAGGGCAGCATCTCCCACATCCGCTCGAAGCCCTTGAAGAGCAGCATGCCCGCGACCGCCGCGGCGGCGCTCTGGCCGCCGAGGATCATCCACTGGCGGCGGTTGAGCTCCTGCTCGGAGAGGCGCGGGCGGGTGCTCGCGGCGGCCGTCGCCGGTTCGGCGCTGCCGCCGGGGAGCTTCTCCTTCAGCGTGCGGCCGATGCCGCCGAGCCCGGCGGCCATGCCGAGCATCGCGGCCTTCGGCTTGCCCTTGCCCTTGGCTTTCGCCTTGCCGCGTTTGCCCTTGCCGCGGTCCGCCGCCTCGTACTCGCCGGACTCGTACTCGTCGTCGAAGTCGGGGCGGTACTCGCCGGACTCGTAGTCGTCGTACTCGCCCGTCTCGAACCGGTCGTTCTCGAACTCGGGGTCGTAGTCGTCGTACTCGTCGTCGAAGTCGCCGTCCCGGTCGGCGAGGCCGGGGCCGCGGCGGTCCTGCTCGCCGTTGCGCAGCAGGTCGCCTGCGACGGTCTGGCCGGAGATCAGCGGCTGCTCCTGCTGCGGGGGCCATGCCGGGGGCGGTGGGCCCTGCACCTCGGGGCCGGGCGGGGGCTGGCGGCGCCGGGCCGACCAGGCCGGGAGGCCGCCGGGGGGCGGTGGGGTGCGCGGTACCGGGCCGGACTCGGCCTCGTCGCGCAGGGACCAGGCGGCGGTGGACGGCGGTTCCTCCTCCGCGCCGGGCGGCTTGGGGCCGTAGGGCCCGGGGGCGCCGTTGCGGCCGAGGTCGGGCGGGGCGCCGAACGGGGATGCGCCGTTGCGGGCGCCGGGGTCGTGGCCGGGGGCGCCGAACGGGGGCGCCCCGTTGCGGCTGGAATCGGGGCCCTTCGCGTCGGGTGCGCCGTAGCCGTTGCGACCGGGGTCGGGGGCGCCATGGGGACCGCGGAAACCGGCGGCACCATTCGGGCCTGCGTCCGGGGCGCCGTTGGGACCGCGGAAGGCGGAGGCGCCGTTCGGGCCTGCGTCGGGCGCGCCGTTGGGGCCGCGGAAAGCGGTGGTGCCGTTGGGGCCGGGCGCCCCGCCGAAAGCGGGGTCCGGGGCGTCGTTCGAACCGGGGGCGGCACCGAAACCGGCGCCGTTCCGGCCGGGATCCGGCGCGCCGAGGCGGCCGGGGGCACCGAAGGGGCGCTCGGTCGGGGAGGCGCCGTTGCGACCGAGGTGCGGGGTCGGCCCGAAGGCGCCCGCGTCGCGCTCGGCGCCGGAATCGGGCTGCCCGTTGCCGAATTCGCCGCGCGTCGGTTCGACATCGCGGCCACGCCGCGCGCCGCCGAACGGGGTGATCCTGGTGACCTCGTTCGGCCGCCCGGCCTGCGCCGCCGGGTCGATGCCGCGGGCACCGCCCCTGGCGTTCTCCCGCGCCGCCCTGACCGCCTCCTCGGCCGCCCGCGCGGTCTCGGCCCGCGCCGCCTCCGCCGCCTCCGCGGCCCGCGCCGCCTCGGCCGCGCGCGCCGACGCCGAGTCCTGTTCGGACTGCGCCGCTTCGGCCGCCTCGGCGGCGCGCCTGCGCTCCGCCCGGCTCAGCCGCGGGCTCTCCGAGGTGTCGATGCCGATCCCGCTGGGCGGCGGGGCGCCGGTCTCCGCCGGTTCGTCGTCGTCGTCGGCCCTGCGGCGCCTGCGCCGCCCGGAACCGGTCTCCGGCATGGGGAACGAGGGCTGCTCGTCCTCGTCCCTGACCCGGCGGCGCCGCCCCTGCTCCGGCGCGGCGGGCGCGCCCGCGAGCGGGTCGTAGTAGGCGATGGGGCCGGAGACCGGCGAGTAGCTCGGCAGGTCCGATACCGGGCCCGGCGGCGGATAGCCGGGCGCCGCAGCGGAATCCGGCGGGCCGTAGACGGAACGGCCGGGCGCGGAAGGGGTCTCGGCATCCTGGCCGTACGGGGTGAGCCCGTAGGCCGCGAGGTCGAAACCACCCCCGCCCGCCGGTGGCTCCGGCGGCTCCGGCTCGGCCTCCGCGGCGTGCGACGAACCGCCGGGCGAGATCGCGGGCTGGTCACCGGTCAGATCGGCGACCGAGATACCGCGGCCCGCGCGCCTGCGCCTGCCACCGGACGAGGCCGACGAACCACCCTGGCCGTTGCGGGCCAGCAGTTCGGCGACCGAAAGCTGTTTGGGGTCCTCACTCATGACGGCACCGTTTCGATCGGACCCGCCGACGCCGCGGTGTCGGAGCGCGCGGTCTCGACGACCTCGGCCCCGGACAGCAGCATGTCGACCGGTCCGCCATTCATGTCAGTATCCAGTTTGCGCAGGATCAGACCTTCGCGCAGCGCCCATGGGCAGATCTCGAGCGTATCCAGCGACAGTGCTCGCATACTCGCCTCCGCGACCAGCGCGCCGGCCACCAGTTGCTGCGACCGGTCCGAACTCACGCCTTCCAATTCCGCCCGGTCCGCCGCCGTCATCCGGGAGATGAACGCGATCAGCTGACGCAGGCCCGAACTCGTGAGTGTACGGCGCACCCGCGGCCCCGCGCCGGACGGTGCCGCTCCGGTCAATCGCGCGAGCGAGCGGAAGGTCTTCGAGGTGCCCACAGCGAGGTCCGGTTTGCCCGGTTCGAGCAGTTGCCTTGCGGGCGCGACCAGTTCGGCGTCGAGCCAGTCGCGCAGCACCGCGACCCTGCGCTTGCCCGGCGGGTCCTCGTGCAGCCAGTCCCTGGTGAGCCTGCCCGCGCCGAGCTGCAGCGAGAGCGCGGCGTCCGGCTCCTCGTCGCAGCCGGTCGACAGCTCCAGCGAGCCGCCGCCGATGTCGAGGTTGATGATCCGGCCCGCGCTCCAGCCGTACCAGCGGCGCACCGCGAGGAAGGTCAGCCGCGCCTCGTCGACGCCGGTGAGCACCTGCAGGTTCACCCCGGTCTCGGCGCGCACCCGGCCGAGCACCTCGTCGGAGTTCCCCGCCTCGCGCAACGCCGAGGTGGCGAAGGGCATGAGCATCACGCAGCGCGAGGTCTCCGCGATGCTGGCGAACTCGCCGACGGTGTCGATCAGCCTGCGGGCGCCCGCCTCGGTGATGCAGCCGTTGTCGTCCATGTTCTCGGAGAGCCGCAGCGCTGCCTTCGTGGAGCTCATCGGCATGGGGTGCCCACCACGATGCGCGTCCACCACGAGCAGGTGGACGGTGTTGCTTCCGACGTCGAGTACTCCGAGCCGCACTCCGAACAGGGTACCGGCACCGTCCGGCCTGCGAGCGCCGCGGCGGAGCTGTTAGCGTCTGGCATCGTGACGGCAGGCGCATCAGCGAGCGAACCGGCCCCGCCCCGACCAGGGCGGAAACTGGAGCCCGCGCCCGAGGTCGAGCTGGACTTCCCGCGCGAATGGATCGAGTTCCAGGATCCGGCTAACGACGAGCATCTCATAGTGGCCGATCTCACCTGGCTGCTCTCCCGGTGGACCTGCGTCTTCGGCACCCCGGCCTGCCAGGGCATCCTCGGTGACCGCCCGGACGACGGTTGCTGCTCGCACGGCGCCTTCCTCGCCGACGACGACGATCGCAAGCGGCTGCAGCGCGCCGTCAAGCTGCTCACCCCGCAGGACTGGCAGCTCATGCCGGAGGCGACGGACGAGAGCGGCAAGGTCACCAAGAAGCGCTACCTGGAGCAGGACGAGCTGGACGACGAGCCCGCGCTGCGCACAAGGAGGTACGAGGGCGCCTGCATCTTCCTGAATCGCCCCGGGTTCGCCGGCGGCGTCGGCTGCGCGCTGCACACCATGGCGCTGCGCCGCGGCATCGAGCCGCTCGAGGTCAAGCCGGACGTCTGCTGGCAGCTGCCGATCCGGCGCACCCAGGAGTGGGTGGACCGGCCGGACGGCGAGCAGATCCTGCGCACCGTCGTCACCGAGTACGACCGCCGCGGCTGGGGCCCCGGCGGGCTCGACCTGGACTGGTACTGCACCGGCTCGCCGGACGCGCACGTCGGCGCCCGCCCGGTCTGGCAGTCCTACGGCCCCGAGCTCACCGAGCTGCTCGGCGCGCCCGCCTACGCCGAGCTCGCCGCGCACTGCCGCAGGCGCGAAGGGCTCGGGCTGATCGCAATTCACCCGGCGACGGTGCACGCTGCGCGTTTGCCCCATTCCGCGGATTAACTGTCACCGCTCCGACATGCGGACTTCACCCCGATAGGGTTCACTGATCTCCCATGTTCGGAAACACCCTGTTCACAAAGGCTCGCTTCGGTCGGGCCGTCGCGGCCGCGGCCATCGGAGCGGGTGCCTGCCTTGCGCTCGCCGCCCCCGCCTCCGCCGACGATGTCGACCCCGCCAGGTTCGGCGACTACACCCACACCTTCGTCAGCGGCACCGACCCGGCGGCGCTGCAGGCGGCCCAGCAGGGCAAGAACGTCATCGTCAGCCCCTACGGCACCGCGAACACCATCGCCTGCAAGGGCAACGGGACCTCCGTCCCCCTCTACGAGTGCCTGCAGGAGGACGACCTCGGCTGGATCACCCTGCAGAAGGTGGATCTCCCCGGCATCGGCCCCGCCTGGGTCTACTTCCCCTGATCCCCGCACGACCCCCGGGCGCCCGCACTCCCCAGCGGGCGCCCGTTCCTTTTTCTTGCACCGAATAGAACGCCGATGCCCCCGCCCGGTCGGCGGGGGCATCGGGTATAGCGGGCGGCGAAGCGCGGGACCTCAGCGCCGAATGAAGTTGTCGGTGGTCTCGACGGCGAGACCGAAGACGAAGGCGCCCGCCGCGACCGCCCCGAGAAGCTGCATGCACGGCCGGGACGATTCGATGGTGAAGGCCGGGATGCACGCCCCCGCGCAGCCGATAACGAACGACGAGCCGGTCAGGATCCAGCCGCGCCGCGAGGTCAGCAGCATCTTCCAGTCCTGCCGCCACAGGAAGCCGAACACCGCGACGCCGCCCGCGACGCCGGAGCCGACCGCGGCCAGCATCGGACAGTCGGTGGCGCGCACCACGGTGCCGTAGACGATGCCGCCCGCCACGGCCAGCATCAGCCAAGCGAACTCCGTGGCGCCGATTACGCCGTCGCGCCCCGCACCACCGGCGCTGATGTTCATGGTCATCGTTCGTTCTCCTAGTGCTCCGCCACGGATGCTCGATTGTCTGTAGATCGTTCTGTCGACACGTTGAAGCATAACCACGAACGGTGCATCTCACCAAATTGCCACGTATAGGTGCTCGGCGCACTCATTCGCACCTTGCTGTCGTGCGCTGAACGCGACAGAGGGGCGGAGCCCCCGGTGCTCCACCCCTCTGTCGGCGACCCTGCTCACGAGGAGGTGGCACCCCCCGCGCGACAGGACTACGCGCTCGGCGACTCGTCGCCGTCCTCATCGCGCAGCTCTCTGGCATACGCCAGCAACCGCTGCTTTTCGGCTTCCATCTGCCGCTCGATCTCGACGGGATCCAGGGCGTTCCTGAGTCCTTGCAGGATGAACTCGCGAGCGATCTCGGCGATCGAGACCTGGCGCAGGTTGGCGTATCGGTGCAGGTTGCGGTAGTCCTTGGGCCGCAGGCGGAGGCTGAAGGTGGTGTTGGCGCCGGTAGGCGGTACGTCGTCACCCGACTCGGCAGACGACTTGGCTCGAGTTGCCATCGTTGGACTCTCTTTCGAAGGTGTGTGCGGAATCGAGGTTCCGACTAAATGCTTCGTTCAGAGGCGCGTACGGTATTTGTCACGAAAGGTTCTCCTTGGTGTGCAGTGAGGTAACCGCATCAGCCGCGCTGTAGTCATGCGACTGCAAAGAGTGAAACCGTCGAACAACGACCGCAGCGGACGCAGCGATGTACCACAGCACCATAGCACCTGGGAACCGGGTGCCATAGCAGATGAGCCGCCGCCACTCAACTTGACGTACGCACCGCCACCGTCGCGGCGCGCCACCTGCGGCCGACGAGAGCCCGAGTTCGCCGGCCACGGGTCGGTCAGGAGCTACCACTCCCGAATTTCCTCCTCGTCTTCGATGAGTTCGATGACCATTTCCACGTCTTCATCGTCCCTTCCTTCGAAGGGTGGCAGTGAATTCATTGATTCGGTAAATCCTTAGACTGTGCGACGAGTCCGGAAAACATCTCGACATAGGGTCGAGTCCGTGCTGACACCTCCATACCGATATCTCGCGATGCCAATCGATTGCCAGAGCGCTCATCGGGGCAAGCTGTTCGCTTTTCGCCCGCTGGCAGAAAGACTGGACTAGTGCAGTTCCCCTGCTCCGCTATCACCTCGTTCCACAAACTAATCAATCTCACCAGCAGGATCGGCCCACACGCCTGGATCGTACGTGATGTATCGACATTCAAGGTTTGACCGGGCGCACATTAGGGAACCCCATGTAGCTGATCGTTTGCCATTGCAGAGCAACCCCCACAACAGAGTCGATTGTTACCCGTCGGTACAAGGGGATGATTGAGACGAAGGGGGCCGAACGTATCGACCGGACAGTCCGAGCCGGACTAAAATTCATCCACTGCCGAAAGCGGACACGCAATTGTCCGCGATTGGCCGTTTTTCTGCATATCTCGCGCAGATCAAGACAAAAGCGCTGGTCAGCTCAGGACAGACCAGTCCGTCTGAGGTTCTCGGTATGCTTGCACCAGCGCCACGGATCGCCACGAACCGGCGGTTCTCTGAAACAAACTAAAAGTTTGTTCTAGAATGGGGGGCAAGACCTGCGGTCGGGTCTTCGGGGAGGGGCGCAGACCGGCATGACCCGTACCCAGCAAACGGACACGAGGACCGACATGAGCATCCCATCGCAAGACGGGAGCGAGGGGCGCACCGAGCGCTTCGTGACAGTGGACGCCGAACTGGTCTCGGACTCCCCCGAGCCACCGGTACCGCTAATGGACGACCACTATGCCCTCCCCGTCCGCTTGATCTCGGACCCCTCGGTCTAGCCGAACAACACGGGCATCGAGCACGGCCCCGCTCGGGCGGGCGGGCCGCACTCTTCAGCACCCGGCGGTGCGGCGCATCACAGCAGTATCCGGAGCCAACTCGTCGCAGGCGGCAGGATCGCGGCCGCCCGGCGAGGCGGCTTCGGCACCCATCGTAAGGGTGGCGGTCCCGTGGAGATGTCCATCGAATGATGGATACCGCGCGGCGACCTCGCCCGGGAGCCCCTACGCCTCGAGCTTGTACCCCAACCCACGCACCGTGACCAGGTGCTCCGGCTTCGCCGGATCCGACTCGATCTTCGAGCGCAACCGCTTGACGTGCACATCCAGTGTCTTGGTGTCCCCGACGTAGTCGGCGCCCCAGACCCGGTCGATGAGCTGCCCGCGGGTGAGCACCCGGCCGGAGTTGCGGAGCAGGTATTCGAGCAGGTCGAACTCCTTGAGCGGGAGCGTGACCGGCTTGCCGTTCACCAGGACGGTGTGCCGGTCGACGTCCATGCGCACCGGCCCGGCCTCCAGGACGCCGCTCTCGGTGCCGCCGTCCAGGTCGTCGCCTGCGCCGCGGCGGAGGACCGCGCGGATGCGGGCGATGAGCTCGCGGGCGGAGTACGGCTTGGTGACGTAGTCGTCGGCGCCGAGCTCCAGCCCGACCACCTTGTCGATCTCGCTGTCCCGCGCGGTCACCATGATGACCGGGACCCCGCTGCGGGTGCGCAGCTGCTTGCACACGTCGGTGCCGCTCATGCCGGGCAGCATCAGGTCGAGGAGGACGATGTCGGCGCCCGCCCGGTCGAACTCGGCGAGCGCGGAGGGGCCGTCACCGACGACGGTGACCTCGAAGCCCTCCTTGCGCAGCAGGAACGCGAGCGGATCGGCCAGCGACTCCTCGTCTTCCACGATCAACACACTGGTCATCGACGTGCCTCCACACCATTGACTCGTCCCGGCGCCGGGCGCGGGCTCATTTCCTTCTTGCCCGCCACGGGGGGTACCGGACGCTGGTCGGCATCCGCCTCGAGGTGGGCGGGTATCCGCAGGGTGAACGTGGAGCCGGTTCCCAGCTTGCTCCACAGGGTGATCTCGCCGTTGTGGTTGGCGGCGACGTGCTTGACGATCGCCAGCCCGAGCCCGGTGCCGCCGGTCGCGCGGGAGCGCGCCTTGTCCGAGCGGAAGAAGCGCTCGAAGACGCGCTCCTGGTCCTCCTTGGCGATGCCGATGCCGCGGTCGGTGACGGCCATGGCGACGTGGTCGCCGCGCAGCGAGCGGCTGACCGAGACGTGCGAGCCCGCGGGCGAGTAGGCGATGGCGTTCTCCACCAGGTTGGAGAGCGCGGTGACCAGCAGCGTCTCGTCGCCGAGCACCTCGAGCCCGCTGGGCCGGTCGGTGCTGACGGTGATCCCGGCCGCCTCGGCGGCGGTGCGGGACCGGTCGACCGCGGAGCTCACCACGGTGTCCACGTCGACGACCTCCAGCTCCGGCAGCTTCTCGGCCCCCTGCAGCCGGGAGAGCGCGATCAGCTCGGTGACCATCTTGCCCAGCCTGCTGGACTCGGCCAGCACCCGCTTGCCGAAGTGCCGCACGGCCTCCGGGTCGTCGACCGACTCCAGCAGCGCCTCGGCGAGCAGGCTCATGGCGCCGACCGGCGTCTTGAGCTCGTGGCTGACATTGGCGACGAAGTCGCGCCTGGTCGCCTCCATCCGCGCCTGCTCGGAGTCGTCGTCGGCGAAGAGGACGGTGAAGTTGTTCTCCTTGGAGAGCGGCCTGGCGACGCCGCGCACCGCGATCCGGCTGCGGCCGGGCAGCGGGTTCTTGGCGGTGAGGTCGAACTCGGCGGGCTCGGCGTTCTCCAGCACCTTCTCCACCGCGGCCCAGGCCCGCTCGTCCAGCAGCCGGTTGCGCACCAGCCCGAGCTCCTCGGCGCGGGGGTTCACCAGGACCACGTCGCGGTACTCGTCCACCACCGCGATCCCGCTCTCCGAGGCGAGCACGATGAGGTCGAGCACCTGCGACGTCGTGAGCCCCGCCTCGGCCTGCCGCTTCTCGGCCTGCCTGGCGTTCACGTAGGGAATGACCAGCCCGCCGACCGCCAGCCCGACGACGGCCGCGAGGACAGCCAGCAGGACGGCCTGGGGAACGCTCACACCGAGAATCGTACGGTCGCCGACGGTTCAGCCAATGGCCGGTACATGAAGTTTCCCGCAGGTCACAGCCACTTCCAACCCTGTTGGCCGGGTGTTAACGCAATGTTGGCTATCCCCAGCCGGGTTCACCCTTCAGCGGAATGTTCACGAAGCTCGGGCGTGTCGGATCGAGCTGCACGTGCTGCGGCAGCAGCCCGGTGTCGACCAGCATCGGCAGGATCGGCAACCCCTTGGGGAAGTTACCCGCGTAGACGTCCACGCGCAGCCGGTGGCCCGGCTGCAGCACCGCCTCGGTGGCGGTCAGCGTGATGTCGAGGACGGTCGGCTCGCCGGGCACGGTGGGCAGCCGGTCCTCCAGCGAGGCCAGCGGCCGCGGGTCGGTGTAGTCGCCGTTGGCCGAGCGCGAGCTGCGGCTCTCGTCGATCTTCCGCAGCGAGGCCATGAGCTGGCCGGAGGAGAGCACGCTGGAGCGGCCGTCCGGGGCGACGTCGTTGACGGTCACCACCCAGTTGCCGTCGATCGCGTCCTGCACGGTGTTCAGCCGGACCGCGATCGGCCCGGAGATCGTGGTCGGGGCGGTGACCGGCGGGCTGGTGAAGGTCAGCGCATTGGTCTCCTGAATGCGGGAGTCGGCGCCGCAGGCGTCGATCACCGAGAGGACGCCCGCGGTGGCCTGCGCGGCATCGTTGGAGCAGAGCCCGGTGAGCCCGGGCGCGACGGTGAGCCGCTGGGTACTGCCGTCCTCGGCCGGGAAGAGCGAGCCGTCGTAGACGCTCTGCGCGGTGCCGCTCGCCGCACCCGACAGGTACATCCTGCGGTGCTCGGCCGCCTGATCCGCGGGCGCGGACTCGCCGAACCCGTCCTGGGTGACCCAGCCGCCACCCTGTTGCCGCAGCGTCACCGGCCCGTACTCGTCGATCCCGTTGTCGATGTCCTTGAGCCACCGGTCGAACCACGCCCGCTGCAGCACGTCCAGCCGCGGCGGCAAGCCCGGCTTGCTGTACTCGTTGCCCGAGTTCAGGTGGTATGTGTTCCCCATGAGCAGCTGCTTCTGCCCCGGCGGCGCCGCGATGTCGTTGTAGATCTTCGACTCGGAGTAGGTGAACAGGTCGTGCCAGCCGCCGGTGACGAAGGTCGGGATGGTGATCTTCGACGGGTCGCCGAGCCACGCCTTCCGCTCCGGGCTGTTGTCGGTCAGCATGCTGCGCACCCGCGGGTCCAGGTCCTCCAGCCGGGTCTTGGCGTAGGCGTCGATGAAGACGTCCAGGTAGGTGAAGGGCGAGGCCAGCCGGTCGGTCAGCCACTGCTGGTCGAAGTTGCCGGTGACGATGGATTCGACGTTCGGGATCCACTTGGTCCCGTTGATCAGCACCAGCCACAGCGGGATGAAGGCGAAACCGAAGCCGCCGCCGGGCGCGAGCACGTCGGCGAGCAGGTCGCTGCCGGGCACCACCGGGAAGATGGCCTGCAGCGCGGGCGGCGACTTCTCCGCCGCCTGCACCTGGTTGATGCCGGAGTAGGAGAGCCCGGTCATCCCGATCCGGCCGGTGGACCAGGGCTGCTTCGAGGCCCAGTCGATCACCTCGACGGTGTCCTGCTGCTCACGGTCGCGCAGCATGTCCCACTCGCCCTGGGAGAAGCCGGTGCCGCGGACGTCGACGATCAGCTGGGAGTACCCGCTGCGCACCAGGTTGCGGTCGACGGCGAAGTTGCGCAGCTCGCCGCCGCCGAATGCCTTGGTGAGATCGGTCAGCCCGGAGAGCGGGGTCCCGGTCATGTCGAAATCGCGGAAGAGCTGGATCACGGCGTCCGACAGGCCGGGGATGGAGACGGCGTGGTCGGCCAGGTTCGACACCAGCTTGGTGTACGGCGTCATATTGATGACGGTCGGCGTCGCCTCCGGCGCCGGATTCCCCGCGGCGTCGGCCGGGCGGTAGAGGTTCGCCTTGAGCACGGTGCCGTCGCTCATGGTGATCGGCACGTCCCAGGTGATGTTCACATTGGGGTACGGCTGCGGCCCGTCGTACGTCGCCTGCCAGGCCGCGCCCGCAGCACCGCCGTCCGGGCCGGTGGGGAGCGGCCCGGCCGAGGCCCCCTGGCCGAGGAACGGAAGGAAGAGCGCGGCGGCCAACCCGGCCACCGTCACCCGGAACACGTTTCGCATCGGCTGTGGTCCACCTCTCCATCGAGCAGAACGGCGGAATTCTCGCACACTTACCGGCCGGTAAGAAGAGCACCGGCCACTGCGGTCGAAAAGGGCGAAGCCCGGCTCCCCCCGGGAGTCGGGCTTCGGTCTCACTCGGCGATCACCAACCGGGCTCGCCGCGCACCGGGATGTTCACGAAGCTCGGCCGCTCCGGGTCGAGCTGCACGTGCTGCGGCAGCATGCCGGTGTCGACCAGCATGGGCAGGATCGGCATCCCCTTGGGGAAGTTGCCCGCGTAGACGTCGACGCGCAGCCGGTGCCCCGGCTGCAGCACCGCCTCGGTGGCGGTGAGCGTGATGTCCAGCGTGGTCGCCTCGCCCGGCACCGTCGGCTGCCGCTCGTCCAGCGAGACCAGCGGGCGCGGGTCGGTGTAGTCGCCGTTGGCCGAGCGGGAGCTGCGCGCCTCGTCGACGGCGCGCAGCGAGGCCACCAGCTGGCCGGTGGAAAGCACGGTGGAGCGACCGTCAGGGGCGACGTCGTTGACGGTCACCACCCAGTTGCCGTCCGCCGCGTCCTGCACGGTGTTCAGCCGGACCGCGATCGGGCCGGAGACGGTGGTCGGCGCCGCCACCGGGGCGCTGGTGAAGGTGAGGCCGTTGCTCTCCTGGATGCGCGAGTCGGCGCCGCAGGCATTGATCACCGAGAGCAGCCCGATGGTGGCCTGCGCGCCGTCGTTCGAGCAGAGCCCGGTGAGCCCTGGCGCGACGGTGAGCCGCTGCCCGCTGCCGTCCTGCTGCGCCACCAGTGAGCCGTCGTAGACGCTCTGCGCGGTGCCGCTCGGCGCACCCGACAGGTACATCCTGCGGTGCTCGGCCGCCTGGTCACCGGTGGCGGATTCACCGAACCCGTCCTGGGTGACCCAGCCGCCGCCCTGCTGGCGCAGCGTCACCGGGCCGTACTGATCGATCCCGTTGTCGATGTCCTTGAGCCACCGGTCGAACCAGGCGCGCTGCAGTACGTCCAGCCGCGGGGGAAGCCCCGGCTTGCTGTACTCGTTGCCCGAGTTCAGGTGGTACGTGTTCCCCATGAGCAGCTGCTTCTGCCCCGGCTCCGCGGCGACCTGGTTGTAGATCTTGGTCTCCGAGTAGGTGAACAGGTCGTGCCAGCCGCCGACCACGAAGGTCGGGATGGTGATCTTCGACGGGTCGCCGATCCAGGACTCCCGGTCCGCGCTGGTTCCGGTGAGCAGGTCGCGCACCCGCGGGTCCAGGTCCTCGACCCTGGTCCTGGTGTAGGCGTCCAGGAAGACGTCGAGGTAGGTGAAGGGGTTGCTGAGCCGGTCGTGCAGCCACCGCTGGTCGAAGCTGCCCGCGGTCATCGACTGCACGTCGGGCACCCACTTGAGCGCGTTGATCGCGGTGAGCCACAGCGGCAGGAAGGCGAAGCCGAGGCCGCCGCCGGGGGCGAGCACGTCGGAGGTCAGGTCGCTGCCGGGCACGACGGGGAAGATCGCCTGTAGCGCGGGCGGGGCCTTCTCGGCCGCCTGCACCTGGTTGATCCCCGAGTAGGAGACGCCGCTCATCCCGACCCGGCCGTTGGACCACGGCTGCTTCGAGGCCCAGTCGATCACCTCGACGGTGTCCTGCTGCTCGCGGCCGCGCAGCAGGTCCCACTCGCCCTGCGAGAAGCCGGTGCCGCGGACGTCGACCACGAGCTGCGAGTAGCCGCTGCGGACCAGGCTCCGGTCCACCGCGAAGTTGCGCAGCTCGCCGCCGCCGAACGCCTTGGTCAGGTCGGTCAGGCCGGAGAGCGGGGTTCCGCTCATGTCGAAATCGCGGAAGAGCTGGAACACCGCGTCCGAGAGGCCGGGGATCGAGCCCGCGTGGTCGGCGAGGTTGGAGACCAGCTTGGTGTAGGGCGTCAGGTTGATGACGGTCGGCGTGGCCTCCGGCGCCGGGTTGCCCGCGGCGTCGGCCGGGCGGTAGAGGTTGGCCTTGAGCACGGTGCCGTCGCTCATGGTGATCGGCACGTCCCAGGTGATGTTCACGTTCGGGTACTGCTGCGGCCCGTCGTGGGTCGCGTGCCAGGCCGCGCCCGCCGCGCCGCCGTCCGGCCCGGCGGGGAGCGGTTGCGCCGCGCTGCCGCCGGTCACGAACGGGAGGAACAGGGCGGCGGCGACAGCCGTCGCCGCTACCCGGAACGCTGGTCTCATCGGCCTTGATCCACCTCTCGCGTCATCGATCGGCGGAAGTCTCGCACACTTGGCGACCGACAAGAAGAGGGACGAATACCAATACGGTGCCTGTTCGAGCGCCATTTTCGGGCCGAAACAGACCACTACCTCTGGTTTTCGAGCCGGAGAATGATCATGAACTTAGCTGCCCGCCGAAACGACCGGAGCCCGGCTCCGCGCAGGGAACCGGGCTCCGATCGAGCGGGGGGTGCTACTTTGCGCCGCCCTGGTTCGCGACCGCGGCGGCGCCCGCGGCGGCGGCCTCCGGGTCCAGGTACTCGGCGGGGCGCACCGGCTTCAGGTTCTCGTCCAGCTCGTAGCGGAGCGGGATGCCGGTGGGGATGTTCAGCCCGGCGATGTCGTCGTCGGAGATCCCGTCGAGGTGCTTGACCAGGGCGCGCAGCGAGTTGCCGTGCGCGGCGACCAGCACGGTCTTCCCGGCCACCAGGTCCGGCGCGATGGTGGATTCCCAGTACGGCAGGAAGCGCTGCACGACGTCGAGCAGGCACTCGGTCTTCGGCACGTCGATGCCCGCGTAGCGCGGGTCGCCCTCCTGGCTGTACTCGTTGCCCGGATCGATCGGCGGCGGCGGGGTGTCGTAGCTGCGGCGCCAGAGCATGAACTGGTCCTCGCCGTACTGGTCGCGCACCTGGGCCTTGTTCTTGCCCTGCAGGTCGCCGTAGTGCCGCTCGTTCAGCCGCCAGTCCCGGACAACCGGGATCCAGTGCCGGTCGGCGGCGTCCAGCGCGATGTTGGCGGTGCTGATGGCGCGGCGCAGCAGCGAGGTGTAGACGATGTCGGGCAGGATCCCGTGCTCGGCGAGCAGCCTGCCCGCCTTCTTGCCCTCGGCGACACCCTTGTCGGTGAGGTGCACGTCCACCCAGCCGGTGAACAGGTTCAGGGCGTTCCATTCGCTCTCGCCGTGGCGCAGCAGCACGAGGGTGTACGTCATGCGGGCCATTCTGGCACGTCACCGGTGTTCGCCTCCGGCCCGGCGGCGAGCACCGCGGCGCCCGCGAGGGTGGCGCCCGCGGCGAGCTCCGAGGGCAGCACCCGCAGCGGCCGCAGGAAGCCGAGCCTGGCGTGCCTGGTGACGGCGGCGCGCAGCGGCCGCCACAGCGGCTCGCCGGAGGCCGCGAAGCCGCCGCCGATCACCACCAGGTCGATGTCGAGCGTGGCGGCGGCCGAGGAGACCGCCCGACCCAGCGCGGTGCCCGCGCGCTCCAGGGCGGCCAGCGCGGTCGAGTTGCCCGCCGCGGCGGCATCCGCCAGCTCGGCGCCGGTGCTGCCGCGCCAGCCGTGCGACCTGGCCCAGCGCACGGACGACGGCCCGCTCGCCACCGCCTCCACGCAGCCGAAGCCGCCGCAGGCGCACGGCACCTCCTCGCCGGGCACCACGATGTGGCCGACGTGCCCGGCATTGCCGGTCCGCCCGGTCAGCACCCGGCCGCCCGCCAGGATGCCGCCGCCGATGCCGGAGGAGACGGTCATGGCGAGCGCGTCCCCGACGCCGCGCAGCGCGCCCGCGCGCTGTTCGGCCAGCGCCAGGCAGGCGCCGTCGATGGCGAAGCGCACGGCGGCGCCGGGAAAGAGCGCGCGCACCGAGTCCACGATCGGGAACCCGCGCCGCCACTCGGGGATATTGATCGGCCCGGTGACGCCCGCGGTGACATCCACCGGGCCCGCGGCGCCGATCCCGACGGCCTCGACCGGCTCGCCGCCCGCGACCTCGACCAGGAGGTCACGGCAGACCTCCCACACCCCGGTCGCGGGCACATCGGCCCGGTGCACGGCGCCGAGCCCGAACTCGGCGGGCGCGCAGTCATCCGGCGGCCGCGCGGAGCCTCCCGAATCCGCGCCCACCCGCGCGGCCGCGAACTTCGTCGCCCCGATATCGAGCGCGATCCACGTCATCGGCGGCACCGCCGGAACATCTGCCTCACCGGGTGATTGTCACCCGGACCGGTCAGCCCCGGTCGGCGGAATCGACGAGGTGCTCGAAGGCGCGCAGGTTCTTCAGCGATTCACCGCGCGAGACCCGCCACTTCCACTCCTTGCGGATGGACTCCGCGAAGCCGAGCTCCAGCAGGGTGTTGAAGTCCTGGTCGACCGCCTCCAGGATCTGGCCGAAGAGGCGATCCAGCTCGTCGGCGGTGACGGCGTGCGCGGCGACCCGGCCGACCAGGTAGATGTCGCCCACCTTGTCGAGGGTGTAGGCGACGGCGTAGAGCCTGCGGTTGCGGCGCAGCAGGTACTTGTAGACGCCCTCGAAGTTCTCGTCCGGCTTGCGGCAGACGAAGCTCTCCACCCGCAGCCCGTGCGTGCCGACGGTGAGCATGACGTTGGTCTTCAGCTTGCGCTCGCCGGGCAGCACCACCACGAAGGTGCCGTCGGCCGGGCGGGTGTACTCGATCTCCCGCTCGCGCAGCGTGTCCTCGATCAGTTGCGCCGTTCCGGTCATCGGCGTGCTCCCATCCGGCGCCGCCACAGCGCCCGCGTCCGTGCCTGCCCCGGCTCGCCGAAGGCGGGCTCGGGCCTGGCTGCCTGCTCGGCGGTTACCCGCGGTGCGGCGGGATCATTCGCCCTGAGTTCGGCGCGCAGCCGGTCCCCCGCGCGGCGCCGCCCGCCGAACCCGCTCAGCGCGGCGGCGTAGCAGTCGAGCAGCCCGTCCGCGGTGTGCTCCCAGGAGAAGCCCGCCGCGTGCGTGACCGCGGCGGCGCCCATGGCGCGCAGCCGGGGTTCGTCGTCGAGCACGGCGCCGAGCGCGTCCGCCCAGTCCGGGGTGCGGTGGCCGGGGACGAGCAGCCCGGTCTCGCCGTCCCGCACCGCGGTGCCGAGCCCGCCGACGTCGGCGGCGAGCACCGGGGTGCCGCTGGCCTGCGCCTCGATGGCGACCAGGCCGAAGGACTCGTTGTGGCTCGGCACGGCGACCAGGTCGGCGGCTCGGTACACCTGCACCAGCCGCTCCGGCGGCTGCGGCGGAAGGAAGATCACCCGGTCGCCGATGCCGAGCGCGGCGGCCAGCTCGATCAGCGAGTCCGGGCGCTGCAGCCCGGTGCCGGAAGGACCGCCCACGATGAGTACCCGGAGCCTGCGCGTCGGGTCGCGGCGCAGCAGCTCGGCGGCGGCGCGGACCAGCACGTCCGGCGCCTTGAGCGGCTGGATGCGGCCGATGAAGGCGACGATCCGCTCGTCCTGCGGCAGCCCCAGCTCGCGCCGGGCGGCACCGCGGTCACCGGGGTGGTAGCGGGTGAGGTCGGCGCCGGGCGGCACCACGTCCACCCGGTCCGGCGCGGCGCCGTACAGCTCGATGAGCTGCCGCGCCTCCTCGACGGTGTTGGCGATCATCCGGTCGGCCTCGGCGATGACCTGCTTCTCGCCGATCTCCCTGCTGGCAGGCTCGGGGGTGTCGCCGTCGGCGAGCGCGGCGTTCTTCACCGCGGCCAGGGTGTGCGCGGTGTGCACCAGCGGCACCCGCCAGCGGTCCCGCGCCAACCAGCCGACCTGGCCGGAGAGCCAGTAGTGCGAGTGCACCAGGTCGTAGTAGCCGGGCGCCTGCCGCGCCTCCTGGCGCAGCACCTCGGCGGTGAACGGGCACAGCTGGGTGGGCAGGTCGTGCTTGTCCAGCCCCTCGAACGGGCCCGCCACCACATTGCGGACCAGCACGCCGGGCGCCGCCTCCTCGACCGGGGGCAGGTTCGACGACGTCGCGCGGGTGAAGATCTCCACCTCGACCCCGCGCCGGGCCAGCTCCCGCGCGGTCTGCAGCACGTAGACGTTCATTCCACCCGCATCGCCGGTGCCGGGCTGGGCCACCGGGGAGGTATGGACCGACAGCACGGCGATGCGACGCGGACGATGAATCACACCCTCCATAGTGCACCGGTGGCAGGCACCGGCCACCACGGCTTCGCACTGAGGTGAGAGCGGTCACAGGGAGTCGGCGAACTCCGTCACCTCGGCCACCCAGCGGGCGCGGTCCTCCAGGAAGAGCCCGTGCTTGGCGCCCTCCCAGTACGACCCGCGCGCCCGCGGCGCGGTCTCCGCGATGTAGCGGCCGTTCGCCACCGGCACCACCGGGTCCGCGGAGCCGTGCAGGACCAGGACCGGGATGTCCAGCGCGCGCAGCGCCGCGGAGTTGTCGACGGTGCGGTAGAACAGCGCCTTGCGCACCGCGGGCGGGGTGGCCAGGCTGGCGCCGAAGAGCCGCTGCGCGTCCACCCCGCGCTCCCGGCTCGGCCCGGTGTTGGCGTCGCCGAACGCGCCGAACGCGCGCAGCGCCCGCCCCGGGCTCGCCTCGAACACCCCCGGCATCGCCTCCCGCAGCGCGGGGCCGGGCTCGGCGCCGGGCACGCCCTTGCCGATGCTCGCCATGGCGCCGGTGTAGATCGCGCCCGCCACCGCGGCGGTGCCGTGCGCGGCCAGGTAGTCGGTGAGCACGATGCCGCCGTAGGACCAGCCGAGCAGTACCGCACCGCGCTCGATGCCCGCGTCGGCGAGGACCGCGGCCACATCGGCGGCCCAGTTCGCCGGGTTGTCGTAGCCGGTCGCCGGGGCGCCGGAGTAGCCGTGGCCGCGCAGGTCCACCGCGAGGACCCGGAAGCGCTCGGCCAGGTCGTCGGCGGCCCCGCCCCAGCAGCGCAGATCGGCGGACCAGCCGTGCAGCAGCACCAGCGGTCGCGCGTCATCGGGGCCGCTCGACCGGTAGACGATGCCGGTGCCGTCAGCGCTTGCCACTTCCCGTATAGCCATTCCCAGACGGTAGCCCGGACCACGGTCCGCCTAGGATCGAGAACCATGAGCAGCTTGAATGCCGTGGTGACCGGAGCCAGCTCGGGGATCGGGGAGGCCACCGCGCGGCAACTCGCCGCCCAGGGCTACCACGTCTACGTCGGCGCCCGGCGGCTGGACCGGCTGCGCGCGCTGGCCGACGAGATCGGCGGCACCGCGCTGGAGCTCGACATCACCTCGGACGAGTCGGTGGCCGCCTTCACAGACACGATCCAGGCCGCTTCGGTCCTGGTGAACAACGCGGGCGGCGCCAAGGGGCTGGCCCCGGTCACCGAGGCCGACCTGGACGACTGGCGCTGGATGTGGGAGACGAACGTGCTCGGCACGCTGCGCGTCACCAAGGCGCTGCTGCCGAAGCTGATCGAGTCCGGCGACGGCCTGATCGTCACCATCACCTCGGTGGCCGCCTTCCACGCCTACGACAACGGCTCCGGCTACACCTCGGCCAAGCACGCCCAGGCGGTGCTGCACCGCACCCTGCGCGGCGAGCTGCTCGGCAAGCCGGTGCGGCTCACCGAGATCGCGCCCGGCGCGGTGGAGACCGAGTTCTCGCTGGTCCGCTTCGCCGGCGACGCGGAGAGGGCGGCCAAGGTCTACGAGGGGATCGACCCGCTGGTGGCGCAGGACATCGCCGAGATCGTCGGCTTCGTCGCCTCCCGCCCGCCGCACGTGAACCTGGACCAGATCACCGTCGCGCCGCGCGACCAGGCCCCGCCCAGCCGCTTCGCGCGCCGCTCCTGAAGCCGCGCGGCCGGTGGGCCGTGCCGTTAGCATCGGACCCGTTCCGCAGTCGAGACGGGTGGGAGTGATCCGGTCGTGTTCAAAGGTTTCCGCGATTTCCTGTTGCGGGGAAACGTCATCGACCTCGCGGTCGCGGTGGTCATGGGGACCGCCTTCACCGCGGTCGTCACCTCGGTGTCGAACGGGCTGATCAACCCGCTGCTCGCGGTCTTCGGCGGCACCGACGAGCTCGGGCTCGGCTTCCGGCTGGTGTCGAGCAAGCCCGCCACCTTCGTGGCGATCGGCCCGATCATCAGCGCGGTGCTGAACTTCGCGATCGTCGCCGCGGTGCTGTACTTCGTGCTGATCATGCCGATGCGGCACCTGACGAACCGGTTCGGCACCAAGAAGGCGGCCGAGCCGACCGAGACCGAGCTGCTCATCGAGATCCGCGACCTGCTCGCGCAGCGGGACGCCGAGGTGGCGCGGCACGAGGCCGACCACAAGCGGGTCGAGGCCGAGGTGGAGGCGGACGCCGCCGCCGACAGGGGCGCCGACCCCGAGCCCCCGCGCCGCTAGAGCGCGGACATCGACTGCCAGGTGGGCCAGTCGATCGCCCAGTCGTAGATGTCGCCGTCCGCCGCGGAGAGCGCGATCGAGGTGTTGGTGACCTCGACCGGGTCGCCGTAGCGGGCGGTCGGGAAGTAGGCGGCGGCGTCCTCCGGGGAGAGGTTGATGCAGCCGTTGGTGACATTGGCCGAGCCCTGCGCCGCCAGCGACTCCGGGTTGGCGTGGATGAACTCGCCGTTGTTGCTGATCCGCACCGCCCAGCGCTCGCGCACGTTCTCGTAGTACGGCGGGTTGGACATGAGGAAGTCCTCGTACTTCTCGGTGACCACGTGGATCCCGGTGCGGGTGACATTGCGCGGCTCGTTGCCCTCGCCGTAGCTGGCGGCGAAGTCGAAGACGGTGGCGCCGTCGCGCACCACCCGGATCCGGTGCGAGGTGGCGTCGGCCTGCACGATCTGGCTGCGGCCGATGGTGAAGTCGGTGGTCAGGTCGGAATCGCCGTAGCTGCCGCCGCCGAGCGCGACGCCGTAGAGCTTGGCGTCCACGTGCACGGTCGTGCCCGGCTGCCAGTAGCTCTTCGGCCGCCAGTGCGCGCGGGCGCCGCCGTCGTCCGGCAGCCAGGCCCACGCCCCCTCGGTGGGCGGGTCGGTGGTGACCGTCAGTGCCTTCTCCGCCGCCGCCTTGTCCGGAACCGGGCCGGTGAACTTCAGGATGATCGGCGCGGCGATGCCGACCTCCTGGCCGTCGCCGATATTCAGCGTGGCCGGGGTGGTCCCGGTCGGCGCCAGCGTGCGGAACGCGCCCGCGATCGGCACCGGCTTGCCGTCGGTGCCGATGGCGGTGCCCGCCCAGGTGTAGGTGGCGTCGTAGCCGAGCGGCTCGGTGACGGTGTACTCGCGCCGGTCCGCGCTGAGCTCGCCCGCGACCTGCTTGCCCGCGGCATTGCTCAGCGCCACCTGGTCGATGGTGCCGTTCGCCACCGAGACCGCGATCCGCGCGGTCGGGCTGACACCGGTGGCGTCGGCGCCGGGGTCGAGCGTGACCTCGGCGACCGGCTCGGCCGGCCCGGCGCCCGGCCCGGAGCCGTCGGAGCCGCAGCTCGCGAGCAGCAGCGCGAGCACGGAGAGCACGATGGCCGCGAGCACGGCCGCTGACCTTCGGAAAGCCTGGCGTATGCGCACTTCCTCGAATCTACGCCCGGTGCCGCGCTACCGCCGGTGCGATCGGGTCACACGGTGAGCCCGACCGTGACCGGCTCCGGGTGCAGCCGGACGCCGAACCGCTCGGCGACCCCGTCGCGCACGGTGTGCGCCAGCGCCACCAGGTCGGCGGCGGTGGCGGCGCCGCGGTTGGTGAGCGCCAGCGTGTGCTTGGTGGAGAGCCGGGCGGGGGCATCGGCGCCCGGGAAACCCTTGCCGAACCCGGCCCGCTCGATCAGCCAGCCCGCGGAGAACTTCACCCCGTCCGGCGCCGGGTAGACCGGCACCGGAACGTCGCCGACCCGCGCCGCGATGGCCGCCCGCACCCGCTCCACCTCGGGCTCCGGCACCACCGGGTTGGTGAAGAAGGAGCCCGCGCTCCAGGTGTCGTGGTCGGCGTCGTTCAGCACCATGCCCTTGCTCGCGCGCAGCCGCAGCACCGCGTCGCGCACCTCGGCGGCGGGCCTGGTCTCGCCCTCCTGGGCGCCGAAGATGCCCGCCAGCTCCCGGTAGCGCAGCGGCGCGCTGGCGCCGGTCGGGTCGAGCGCGAACTCCACCGCGAGCACGACGGCGGCATCCGAGTGCTTGAGCACGCTGGTCCGGTAGCCGAAGCCGAGCTCGGCGGGCTCGGCCCAGCGGACCGCGCCGCTCGCCCGGTCCAGCAGCCGGACCCGGCGCAGCAGCCCGGCCACCTCGACGCCGTACGCGCCGACGTTCTGCACCGGGGTCGCGCCCGCCGAGCCCGGGATGCCGGAGAGGCACTCCAGCCCGCCGAACCCGGCGGCGACGGTCCGCGCCACCACGTCGTCCCAGACCGCGCCCGCATCGGCCAGCACCGAGTCGGCGGTCAGCTCGACCCCTGCGCTCGCGATCCGCACCACGACGCCGGGGAAGCCCTCGTCCGCGATCAGCAGGTTCGAACCGCCCGCCAGCAGCAGCACCGGGATCCCCGCCGCGTCCAGCGCGCCGACGGTGCGGACCAGGGACGTCTCATCGGCACATTCGGCCACGGTCGCGGGGCCGCCGACGCGCAGCGTCGTCAGCCCGGCCAGCGGCACGTCAGGCCGCACGTCGGCGCCGGAATCGGCCAGCAGTTCGCGCACCTCGTCCGAGGACACCACCCGAGTAGATCGCACGCTGGAGACGGTAGCGTGTCCGACCATGGCGACCCCCCTGGCGTACACCGCCCGCTACACCCATTCGGCCGCGGCCGTGCGCGCGGCGATCGCCGACGAGCAGTACTGGAAGGACCGGATCGCCGAGGTCGGCGGGCCGAATGCCAGGCTGGACTCGATCACCATCGAGGGCGACCGGGTGCGGGCCGAGCTGGTGCAGGCCATCGCCGCCGAGCTGCTCCCCGCCGCGATCACCGCGGTGCGGCCGGGCGACCTGATCATCCCGCGGGTCGAGGAGTGGGTCGGCGACACCGGCACCTTCACCGCCAAGGTCGATGGCGCCCCCGCCGAGGTGCGCGGCAGTATCGCGCTGGCCGCGGAGGGCGAGGGGGCGGTGGCGACCATCACCGGGACCATCGAGGTCAAGGTGCCGCTCTTCGGCGGGAAGATCGAGGCGGCCATCGCCGAGCGGCTCACCGAGCTGCTCGGCAACGAGGCCGAATTCACCGACACCTGGCTCGCCCGGCACTGAGGATGGGGCGCGGCACCATGCCGCGGGCGGGCGGATTGTGGGCGTTCCCCACATCGCCCGCCGTGTGCCGGCCGGCGCGCGGGCACCGGTAACGTGTCCGCTCATGGCTCGCCGACTCGACTACTCCGCCCGCTACCCGCTGCACACCACCAAGGAGCTGTACGCGGCGCTGTCGACCCGCGACTACTGGGAGGCCAGGGTCGAGGAGATGCGGAAGTACTCGCCGAACCACGTGGTCAGTGTGGACGCCGCGGAGACCGGCATCGAGGTGGTGCTGGAGCACATCATCCCGCGCGAGATGCTGCCGGAGATGGCCCAGACCGTGATCCGCAAGGACATGGTGATCACCCGCAAGGAGAGCTGGGGCCCGTTCCGCGAGGACGAGGTGCACGGCAAGTACTCGGCCTCCATCCCGGCCGGGCCGGGCAGCCTGAACGGCACCATCCGGCTCTTCCCCACCGAGACCGGCAGCACCATCCGCTTCTCCTCCGAGGCCAAGGTCTTCATTCCCATGGTCGGGCCGCGGCTGGAGCAGCTGATCCTGGTGAACCTGGTCGACCTGTTCCGCGGCGAGGCCGAAGAGACGCTGAAGTGGCTGGAAGCGGGCACTCCGGCGCACTGAGCGGGCGGCCGGTCGGCACCGTCACCCGCGGGACCACCGGGGTCAATCGGCTGCGCCGCAGCGACCGGCAGCTGGTGGCCGACCCGCTGGTCCGCGCCCGGCTGCTCGAGGCCGCCGACCCGCTGGTGGTGGATCTCGGCTACGGCGCGCAGCCGTGGACCACGCTGGAGCTGGCCGCGCGGCTGCGCGCGGTGCGCGCCGACGTCAGGGTGGTCGGGCTCGAGATCGATCCGGAGCGGGTGGTGCCCGCTCGGGATGGGGTCACCTTCGCCCGCGGCGGTTTCGAGCTGGCCGGGCTGCGGCCGACCCTGGTGCGCGCCTTCAACGTGCTGCGCCAGTACCCGGAGTCGGCGGTGCCGGAGGCGTGGGGGACGGTGCTCGGAAAGCTGGCCCCCGGCGGCCTGCTGGTCGACGGCACCTGCGACGAGCTGGGCAGGCGCTGCGCCTGGGTCCTGCTCGACCGCACCGGCCCGCTGACGCTCACCCTGGCCTGGGACCCGTTCACCGTCGAGCGCCCCTCCGATATCGCGGAGCGGCTGCCCAAGGCGCTCATCCACCGCAATGTGCCAGGCGAGCCGGTGCACGCCCTGCTCACCGCCGCCGACCGGGCCTGGGCGCAGGCCGCGCCGGTCGCCCCCTTCGGGCCGCGGTTCCGCTGGCGGGTCGCCGCCGAAGCGCTTGCCGCGCAGGGTGTCCCGCTGCGCCGCTTCCGCCGCCGCATGCGCGACTGCGTCCTCAGCGTGCCGTGGGGTTACGTCGCCCCGACGGACGCGGCACCGCTGTCCTGAACCAGCCGTTCCGCCGCCGGGCGGCGATCGCGCACAGCGCCCACCGCACCCGCGAACCACCGGCGCACGGCCACAGCCCGGCATCCGCGCACGCCGCGGCGGCCAGGGGCTACACCGCTGCCAACGCGCGATACACGCGGGCAGCGGCGCGGGGCGCGAGGCCGGTGCCCCCGGCCCGGATCTCCCCCGCCGTGCACCGCCCGATGGCGACGGCATCCGCCACCACCTCGTCCAGCGCGACCTGCGCGATATCCCCCTCGGCGAGGTCGAGCACGGTGCGCACCGGCGTTGTCACCAGGAACGGCCCGGCCGACTCCACCTCGTCCCCGGCCAGCGCCCGGCGCAGCACGACGACCCGCGGCGTCACCGGCGGCCGCCCGGCGGGCACCGAGAGGTGCAGGAAGCGCGGGCGCAGCCTGCCGAGCCCGTGCAGGTCGGCGGCGCTCTGGTGGGAGACCGCCACCTCGTCGTCGAACCAGGCCGCCCACATGGCGTACTCGTCCAGCGGCCCGACCGGCGACCCGGCGATCCGCAGCATCCCCATGGCGGCCCGCGCTATCGAGCCGTCCTCCAGCCCGGCGCGCACCCGCGCCTCGCAGCCCGCGCGCATGACCTGCCGCGCCGTGAAGTAGCCGGCGTGCCGCGCCGCCAGTTCACGCAGTTCCGCCCAGCCGTGCAAGCGGCGGCTCGCATCGTTGCCCGCCATGATCCGAGATTACGCCGTAAGGCTGTGCCGCATGTCACATTTCGTCCGGTTCGGTCCCAACCCGCGGACATTGGCAGAGCCTTCACCGTGTCCACAGAACCGGCTCAGAAATCTGCGGAAGAATCGAGCGGCATGAGCACAGCACCGTCCCTCGCCCGGCGCACCGACCGGCGGCGTCCGCTGGTGATCGCCCTCGTCGTGGTCGTTCTCCTGCTCGGCAGCGCCATCGTCGGCACCGAGGCCTACGCCAGGCACCGGGTCTCGGAATGCATCAGTTCCCAGTTCGAGCGCGAGATGGGCTCGGCCATCGACGTCTCCTTCGGCCCGAAGCCGCTGCTGCTCACCTACCTCGACGGCAAGGTGCCCGAGGTGACGGTGGACAGCAGGGACAACCGCTTCGGCCCGGCCGAGGGCATGGTCGTGCACGCCACCTTCTCCGACGTCGTCCTGAACGACGACGGCGGCGGCAGCGTCGGCGGATCCTCCGCCGACGTCACCTGGAGCAACGAGGGGATCGCGCAGACCCTCACCGGCATGGTGAGCGGGGTGCAGTCCTCGGCGGACAGCGGCACCGTCACCATGGACGTGCTCGGCGGGCTGGCCCAGCTCGAGGTGCGCCCGCAGGTGCGCGCCGACCGGGTCGACGTGGACACCACCGCGGCCCAGTTCCTCGGTATCGGGCTCCCCACCGACCTGGTGCAGGGCATCGTCGACCTGTTCACCGAGAGCCTGCAGGCCTTCCCGATCGGCATGCGCGCGGACCGGATCGCCGTCACCGACAGCGGCATCGACGTGCACCTCACCGGCGGCCACTTCGACCTGACCACCGACCAGAACAGCAACCAGGAGATCCGCTGCTGAGCTCAGCCCGCGAAGCCGTCCAGCACCGCGCGCGAGCCGGAGAGGCCGAGCCGGGTGGCGCCCGCGGCGAGCAGCTCCGCGGCGGCCGCCGCCGTGCGGATGCCGCCGCTGGCCTTGACCCCGAGCCGCCCGCCCACCGTCTCGGCCATCAGCCGCACCGCGGCCACGCTCGCCCCGCCCGCCGGGTGGAAGCCGGTGGAGGTCTTGACGAAGTCCGCCCCCGCCCGCTCGGCCGCCAGGCACACCTCGACGATGGCCTCGTCGCGCAGCGCGGCGGATTCGATGATGACCTTGAGCACCGCCCGCTCGCCGACCGCCTCGCGCACCGTGACGATGTCGGCGAGCACCGCGGCGTAGTCGCCCGCGACGGCGGCGCCGACATCGATCACCATGTCCACCTCGTCCGCGCCCTGCTGCACCGCGAGCCGCGCCTCGGCCCCCTTCACCAGCGAGTGGTGCTTGCCGGAGGGGAAGCCCGCCACGGTCGCGACCACCAACCCCGGCGCCCGCACCGGCAGCATGGCCGGCGAGACGCAGATCGCCAGTACGCCGAGCTCGCGCGCCTCGTCGATCAGCGCGGCGACCCGGGCAGGCGTCGCCTCCGGGGCGAGCAGGGTGTGGTCGATGACGGCGGCGACTTCGGCCCGGCTCGGCCACGCGGGTTCTGCCATGAGGTGAAAGTCTGGCACACGGGTGGCGAATTACATTGCGTGCCCGCAGCGCTCGAGGGGAGAGTGGAGCCGTGCTGATCCGCCGTGAACGCCCCGCCGACATCGCCGGGATCGCCGCCGTGCACCGCAGCGCGTTCGCCGACCCCGCCGTCCCCGACCCGGTCGAGGTGGGGTTGGTCGACGCGCTGCGCGGCGGCGATGCCTGGATCCCGACGCTCTCGCTGGTCGCGGTGGAGCACGGCGCCGTCATCGGGCACACCTGCCTGACCAGGGCCGCGGTCGGGCCGTTCCCGGTGCTCGCGCTCGGCCCGCTCGGGGTGCTGCGGGAGCGGCAGCGCGCGGGCGTCGGCGCGGCGCTGGTGCACGCCGCGCTCGGCGCCGCCGACGCGCTGGACGAGCCGCTGATCGGCCTGCTCGGCAGCCTGGACTACTACCCGCGGTTCGGCTTCGCCCCCGGCGCGCGGTACGGCATCGCGCCGGACAAGC
Organism: Nocardia sp. NPDC057353; assembly: GCF_042667085.1. Taxonomy (NCBI): domain Bacteria; kingdom Bacillati; phylum Actinomycetota; class Actinomycetes; order Mycobacteriales; family Nocardiaceae; genus Nocardia; species Nocardia sp. NPDC057353. The sequence continues at coordinate 2,420 of NZ_JBHVAK010000067.1, read as the reverse complement.
CGGAGTGGGCGACGCACTTCCAGGTGCGCCCGCTCAGCGCCTTCGAGGACCGGATCGCCGGGGATTTCCGCTACGCGGACGCCTTCTACGAGCTCTGACCCGGTTTGCAAGGATGGGCGGATGACCTCCGCCCCGAACGACCGACGCTTCGTGCTGACCCTCGGCTGCCCGGACCGCCCCGGCATCATCGCCAGGATCACCTCGTTCATCGCCGAGTTCGGCGGCTCCATCGTGGAGGCGGGCTACTACTCCGACCCGGACAACGCCTGGTTCTTCACCAGGCAGGCGATCGCGGCCTCGACCGTCCCGTTCGAGCTCGCCGAGCTGCGCGACCGCTTCGCCGGGGTGGCGGCCGATTTCGGGCCAGGCACCGAGTGGCAGCTGCTGGACACCGGCGAGCGCCGCCGCGCGGTGCTGCTGGTCAGCCGGGACGCGCACTGCCTGCACGACCTGCTGGGCCGGGCCACCACCGGCGAGCTACCGGCCACCATCGAGGCGGTGATCGGCAACCACCCCGACCTGGCGGGCATCACCGAGGCGCACGGCATCCGGTTCCACCACGTCCCCTTCCCCAAGGACCCGGCCGAGCGCGGCCCCGCCTTCGCGAAGGTGCGCGAGCTGGTCGACGCGCACGACCCGCACGCGGTCGTGCTCGCCCGCTTCATGCAGGTGCTCCCCGCGCACCTGTGCCAGCACTGGGCCGGGCGGGCGATCAATATCCACCACAGCTTCCTGCCCTCGTTCGTCGGCGCCCGCCCGTACCACCAGGCGTTCGCGCGCGGGGTGAAGCTGATCGGCGCGACCTGCCACTACGTCACCGCCGAGCTGGACGCCGGGCCGATCATCGAGCAGGACGTCACCCGGATCGACCACGCCGACGAGGTGCGCGACATGGTGCGGCAGGGCCGCGACATCGAGCGCGTCGTGCTGGCCCGCGGGCTGCGCTGGCACCTGGAGGGCCGGGTGCTCGTGCACGGCCGCAGGACGGTGATCTTCTCCTAGCCCGCGGCGGGCACCCGCTCGTCGCGCGCGGCGTCGAGCACGCCGGCCAGCTCCGCGTTGAACTCCGGGTAGGCCTCGACATTGCCGAGGTGCCCGGTGGGCAGCTCGGCCTGGCGCCGCAGGTTGCCGTTCGCGCGGAGCAGCTCGGCGATCCGGTCGGCGTGCACCCGCGGGGTCAGGTGGTCGTACTTCCCGGCCAGCACCGTGGTCGGCACGGAGAGGTGCCGCGCCGCGTCGCCGAGGTCCATCTCGGCGAGCAGCAGCCCGAACTTGGCCCGCACCAGCGACGGGCAGGAGCGCACCACGCCCATGCTGTAGTCGAGCAGCTCCCTGGTCGAGCTCGGGTGCATGATGCCGCGGGCGAAGAGCCAGCGGATCGGCGCGACCGGCGGGAAGAGGATCGGCAGCCCGAGCCCGAACCGGCCAACCACCAGCGGCAGCGCCAGCTTGCGGCGCAGGAAGCGCGCCGTGCGGTTGAACCAGGGCAGCACCGTGGTCTCGGCGACCAGCTGCCCGGAGGCGGTATTGGTGAGCAGCACGGCCCGCGCCTGCTCGCGCACCCGCTCCGGGTACCGCGCGGCCCAGGCCTGCACCGTCATCCCGCCCAGGCTGTGCCCGACCAGCACCGCGCGCTCCCCCGGCGCGAGCGCCGCGTCCAGCACCGCGACCAGGTCGTCGGCGAGCAGGTCCATGGTGAGTTTGCTGCGCCCGCGCTCGCTGCGGCCGTGGCCGCGCTGGTCGTAGGCGATCACCCGGTACTCGCCCGCGAAGGTGTTGATCTGCGCGTTCCAGTACTCGATGGCGCAGGTCCAGCCGTGGATCAGCAGCACGGGCTGCGCGTCCTCCGGCCCGTAGGCGTACACCCGCAGCCGGGCGCCGTCGGCGGCGCGCACGTCGAGCGTGCGGCGCGGCGCGGTGGGGCGGTTCAGCAGGGCGGTGGCGTAGGTGCGGGAGCGCAGCCCCGCCCGGTACCCGGCCAACCGGCCCGGCGTTTTCGCACGCATCGGACACTCCTTTGTGTTACTGCTACTTACAGTAACTCCGCGGGAGCGGCAGAGCCAGCCCGGGAAGCGCTACCAGCGCGGCCCGCGCTGCACCTCGTCCACCTTCGGCCGGACATCGGCCAGGTAGATGCCGGTGGCGATGATCGCGATGAAGGCGAACAGGTTCAGGCTCGCGTAGGACAGCAGCAGGAGCAGCAGGGCGCCCGCCAGGATCCCGGCCCAGATCGGCTTCTTCAGCTTGTCGACCGCCGTGAAGGCATCGGCGGGCTGGCGCAGGGCATGGATCAGCGCGAACGCCGTGGCCCCGAAGGCGAGCGCCCAGAGCGCGAGCATGATGATCCAGGTCAGTCCGTTCACCGTGTTCACGCCACCCATGATAGGGGTGCGCCCCCGCGTCCGAGCAGGACGCGGGGG